>DATFLS010000694.1:0-7187 GCA_035267465.1 bacterium | reverse complement strand
CGAAACTCCGGGAGGTATCGACCCGCCTGGCGCATCATCCATACGGGGGTTCGTTGAGTTGGTTCCAGGCGGGCGGCCCGGAGTAGCAGATCATTCTGTAAATTTTTACTCATACGTGTAGTGATTCCATTTATGTAGACGAGGATTCAGCGCTCTGAGTTTGTTGTTGAATATATTTTCCGATCTGAATCATCATATCCTCGATAGTCGAGTTTTCCGGGATAACCGCCGCCCGGAATCCGGACTCTTCGACAGCACCCGCAGTTACCGGGCCGATTACTGCTATGGGAGCAGAATGAACCAGTGCAGCAACATCATCCGTGACTTCTCCCAGAATAGTAATAAAATTATTAAATGTAGATGGGCTGGTAAACGTGAGAACATCAATGGCATTTTGGCGGAGTTCTGCGATAATATCCCTGACATTCTCAGGGTCCGGTTGAATATTCCGGTATACTACCACTTTTTCCACTGATGCACCGGCAGATTGCAATCCATCAGTAAGTGTTTCACCTCCCTTATCCCCGGAAACAAGCAGAAATGCCTGAGACTCCGGATGTTTTTGGTTCAGCCCGTCCAGCAGGGAAGCCGCAGTAAATTGTTCCGGGAGAAATTCCACTGACAATCCCCTGTTCCGGAGAGACTTTGCCGTTTTCGAGCCCACGGCTGCTATCGATACCGAGTCCATCAAGCCCAGCGTAAATTGAGTCTGTAACCTCTCGATGAAAAATTTTACCCCGTGTGCGCTGGTGAATATCACCCAGTCATATTGGCGGATGTTGGCGATGACATCGTCAACGTGTTCCCAAGCAGCTGGCGGGGCGATTTCTATCGTTGGAAAAATAATGGGTGTGCCATGATATTTTTCGATAAGTGCTGCCATACCGGCGGCTTTATTACGAGGCCTGGTGACTAATATGGTTTTATGTTGCAGATCAAGCATCGGATTCAGTCGACTCCCGCACTTCACGAAGGATCTGCTCTGCACCATCCGCTATGAGTTCATTGGCCAGCTGCACACCCAGGCTGTCTGCGTCATCCGGAGAGCCGGCGATGCTTCCCCGGACAGCATGCTCTCCGTTCAGCATCCCAACGTAGCCATCCAAATGCAGTTCCCCATCGATGACCTCCCCATACGCTCCTACCGGCACCTGGCACCCACCCTCGAGTCTGCGAAGAAATGCCCGTTCTGCCGTGGTGGCGGCGGCGGTATCACCGTGATTGATCGGCGCGCAAATGGCGTTCATTTGGTAATCGTTGGCCCGGGTTTCTATGCCGAGAGCGCCCTGGCCGACTGCCGGAAGCATAATGTCCCGACTGATGACTTCGGTGGCTTTGTCCAGCAAACCAAGTCGCTGGAGGCCGGCTTGTGCCAGGACAATCCCGTCCCAGTCGGACTCCTGAAGTTTGGAGAGCCGGGTGGGCACGTTCCCCCGCAAATCCCGGATCCGGAAATCGGACCGGTAATGCAGCAGCTGGGACTGCCGCCGGAGACTGCCTGTGGCGATCTGTGCTTCCGGTGGCAATTCCCGGAGAGGCGTCTCATCTTTGCTGATAAACACATCACCGGGATCTTCGCGCTGGGTGATTGCCAAAATGCCTAACCCTTCGGGTAGTTCAGTGGGGAGATCTTTTAAACTATGGACTGCCAGATCGATGGTGCCTTCCAGTAACCTGTCTTCGAGAGCTTTTGTGAACAATCCCTTGCCGCCGATTTTCGACAGCGCCACATCCAGGATATTATCTCCCTTGGTCTTCACAATTTGGATGTCGACCTCTAACTCAGGGTGGTGAGCCTCCAAACGACGTTGGACCCACCGGGATTGCCACAGGGCCAGATCACTCCCCCGGCTGCCGATAATCAGGCGATTATTCTTCATCGTCAGACCCCAAATTAAATAATTCATACGCCGCTTCAATGCGCTTCATCTGGCCGTTCCCATTTTGCGCGGCTTCCCGGAGCTGCATCAACGGGATATGCAGAAATTTTTTCATGAGTGAAGTCGTCAATTTTTCCAGGTCCTCCCAGTCTTCCTGGTGGAAATACTTTTTGTTTTTCTCCACTTCTGTCTTTCGCACGTTCTCAAATTTTTTATGCAGAGAGGCGATGACCGGCTTCACCTCCAATGATTTCAACCAGTCCTTGTATTGGCCGATTTCGCCCTGAATAATTCGGTTTGCGGCCGGGATTTCCTCTTTCCGGAGGTTCAGGTTCTTCTGGACGATGGTGTTCAGATCATCGATATAATTGACAAACACATTGTCAATCCTGCGCAACTGAGGATCGATATCTCTGGGGACGGCAATGTCTATGAAAAACAGCGGCCGGTTCTGGCGCCGAGACATCAGGGGTTTGACCAGATCGGTGTCTACGATGTAATGAGGAGAATTGGTTGCGGAGATTACAATATCCACTTCCGCGATTTTCTCGGCAAACGACTCGAATGGCAGCGGATATCCCCCGAGTTTCCCGGCGACCTCTTCGGCTCGGGAAAAGGTGCGATTTGTAATATAAAGAGTCTTAATCTCCTTGGCCTGTAAATGCTGGGCTGTCAGGTCCCCGGTTTCTCCGGCCCCAATCAGAAGGACGGTTCGTTTGGATAGATCGCTGAAAATTTTATTCGCCAGTTCCACCGCTGCCGAACTGATGGATATGGCGCCCGCCCCGATTTCGGTCTCGGTTCGGACCCGTTTGCCAACGTGGAGGGCAGTCTGAAAGAGATTATTGAAAATAGGACCGGTCGTATTGGCTTCCATGGCCACTGTAAAGGCATCTTTGACCTGACTGAGTATTTGCGATTCTCCGATGACCTGAGAGTCCAATCCCGAGGCGACCCGGAAAAGGTGCCGGACCGCGTCCGTGTGCTTTTTAACGTATGTGATTTCCGGCTCCGACCACAACTCGACAGTGTCAGTAATGTTCAGCAGAGTCCGCAAGCAGCGTATCAATTCAGGATTGGTCGGTCCGACAACATACCATTCGGTTCGATTACAGGTGGAGAGGCCGACCACTTCCGACCAGTGTCCGGAGGATTGAATGGTGTTCAATAACCCGGAGAGCCGCTGCGGAGATACCGCGACACACTCGCGCTGGTCGAGCGAGGCGGATTTATGATTCAGGCCGATAACATAGATTTCGAAAGCCTTCATGGTGAATCCTACGTCTGAATATTGATATTGTTCATCCTTAACTACCTCTTATTCTCTCAGGGAAACCTGTGAAAGGACGTTAAAAAGTAATTCACGACGGTCAGAGAGATCACAATTGTCATGAAGCCGGAGAGTGAAAAATAAGCGAGACGCTTGCCACTCCAGCGAAAGAGCCGGTAGCTGGCGAGTACCACCCCGAATATCCCCCAGGTGATGAAGGCGGTAACGATTTTCCAATCGAGCAGCAACACCTGGTCGAAGGTAAGTTTCAACCAAACAATGCCCAGGATGATAGTGAAGGTGAGAAACGAGAACCCGGCCGTGGCAGCCTTGATGTGCATGGAATCGAGGACTTCCAGAGCGGGTAACCGGCTGTAAACGATACTGAATTTACTGCCTTTGATATCATAGAATAACAACAGATATAACGTGGCATACAGGGCAGAGATTGCAATGGCTGAATAACCGAGAATGGCTGCGCTGGTGTGGAGACTGAACAGCGGTGATGAAAGGAGGGGATCCGGCAGTCTTCCGCTGGTGATGAACGCCGAAGATAACACCTGAAAGACCGTGATAACACTCAATACAAACACCCCGGTGGTTTGGACGTTCAATCTAAATTCTATCCACAAATAGATTATCCCCATGGCCAGAGCAATAAGGGACAAGAGCTCTGCCGGCGAGGTCGTTGGAAAATGTTGTAACAAGGTGATCCGCGAATAAAGATAAAATATGTGCAATCCAAGCGTCAGCACCAAAGCAATGATCAGTCCGGTACCAAACCGACGGCTATCAGAAAAAAATCGCCAGGTATAGAGTGCTGTAACTATTACATATCCAACTGGTAACAGTATTTTTAACAAATCTATCACAGAGCCTCTTTATTCCATTGGTGATGATATATTGTACAATCTTCATGCCATATCGCTGAATTTCATTACAATCCTTTCTATTACCTGTTGACAAGCCCTTTCGGGTGGGTAAGGAGCCATCAATTCTTGGGCAAAAACCTGTCTTTGTTTCAAAATGAAAAGGTGATTTTTCAATATGGTAAAATCGAGCAGCCCGATTTGGCGAAAAAGCCCGGTATCCGGTGGCAATTTCTGTATCATCTGTGATTACGGTCGGGATGGAATGATTCAGCAAGCAGGCAACCGGATGTGCTCCACCGGCCAATGACTCTCGTTTCTTGCGACAAACAGAATTCACGCGCAAAGAAGAGATCATTCATTTGTTCGGGAGTTCCTGCATAAACCAGGAGAGGGCGGGATCAATTGAAGGTGGTCGGATTATCTGAGGTTGCGGAGGTATTCTCTGGTCGAGCAATCGAGAGTGACAGGGGATCCGAAAACTTCAGGTGTGTGCGGAAAAATCCTTGAAGCACCGCCCGGAATTCCGGATGATCGGGAGTATCGGAGTGATTGGCGCTCCTGGCGATCCAGAGGTCGATGTTATTATTGGCATTGGTCAGGAGCCGTTGGCTATCCCGGGCGGGAACGATGGTATCCTGGTCGCCGTGGATTAGCAGTACTGGTTGAGTGAGATCGCAGATCACATTTTCGGGGGCGATCCGGTCCAGGGAGAGCCAGAGTCGGAGTTGTATATATTGGATCAACATCCACCCGAGCGGAAGGTACGGAATATGGTAACCTCGCAAGAAGTTGCGGATTATGGTGAGTGGATGGGCGTAGCTGGCGTCGGCTATGATAAAGCGAATCCGTTTGTCCAGGGAGCCGGCATAGATGGCGGCAGCAGCGCCCAGTGAATGGCCCAAAACCCCAATCTGTTCTACCTGTACTCCCGGCTGCAGCACCAGCCAGTTAATAGCACTTAAAATATCATGTGCAAATCCGACCTGGGTGATAAAATTATTTTTCCGGTTCTCCCCGTGACCGCGCCCTTCAATGCAGAGTATGTTCATTGGAAACATCGAGAGATGCTTGATATAGGGGATCATTCGCTGACAGTTCCGGTTCCATCCATGTAGCAATATGATCGTGGGTAGCGGTGATTCGGCAGAGGCATCCGGATGTTGCATCCACCAGCCGTGTAAAAGTTCGTCATTGTAGTTGATAAAGTAGATATCGCTGTATGCCGTTCCAAGTGAAGCCGGAGCATCGGTGCTTGGGGCCGGTGTGATGGAAAACGCAAAATGGCCGGAAAGGATGGTGATTCCTACAACCAGAAAGAGTATGCCGACAACAATCCACATGCTTCGCTTACCGAGAATCCCAGATAGTTAATAGATAGAAAAGGTAGAGACTGGAATTGCGAGAATCAAGGAGCAGAGCCCTCGTGGAGAGGGAAAAAACCTGAATAAACGCGCAGGCAGGGGGATGTCAATTACGATGGAAATACTCAGCCAGCAGATCCGCGGTTCGTTCCAGCAGTTGGATTTCCTGTGTTTGGAACGCTGCAGGTATATCACTGTCGAGATCCAGTACTCCATATAAGGTGGTTCCCTTCATAATCGGTACCACGATTTCGGATTGAGTGGAGATACTGCATGCCAGATAACGAGGGTCGGACCGGACATCATCGACGCCAATAGTTTCTCTGGCAGACGCTGCTGCCCCGCAAATACCCTCTTCCAGCGGGATCCGCTTATGCTCCGGTTCCAAACCAACATAGTACCCTGTCTGCAGGACCAGTTCATTGTCCTCAAGCCGATAAACACCAACCCAGTCGAATTTGCTATCACCTCGTTGAATATGCTGAACCGCCTTGGGGAAGAATTGGTCGGGGGAAAGTCCGGAATCGATCAGATCCTGCAATTGGTTTTCTAATTGATGAACAGACACAGGTTTCCTCAATTACGCCTAATCTTCTTCAATCTGGGCCGATATTTCGCCCTGTTCCTTTGGAACGGGGATAATGAGGCAGTCCTCATGCTCCAGTGCTTCCCGGACAGCCTCCGAGAAAGACGCGGAGGTCAACATTATCCCACGGATAAATCGGTAAGAGTGAATCTCCTCCAGTTCCGATTTCAGGCCAAGAAATCGTTGGCTGGCTTGTTTGCCAACGGGCGTTTTTCGGTCCTTGACTTCCACAAACCAGATGGTGTCAACATTCTCGGCCAGCAGAAGACTCCCGCGTCCGGAGAGGCCCACCGCTTGTTTTTTTACAAGTTGCACATCCTGAGTTTGGAACATCGGAAACCCTTTCGGGCTGTTTTGCGCTTTGCCGGGTGATCGAATCCACTCTGCAATATCATTCAAATTGAGCCAGTTCATACTTCCCCTTGGTGAATGCCTACGAATATCATCGTTTGCACTCAGTAACTTAGAAAAGTTCCATGATTGGTAGAACATTATCAACTTTATTTTCATTGTTGAAATAATTGAATTGGTTAAGTATGAATTTTACTGTATAAAGTGAGTTTATCGGAACGGCCGAAATACGCTATTTTTGCTTTGTATTGGACAAATCAGGCGTTAGATTAATACCGAGTTTCAGAATGAGGAGGAGTATCATGGCCCGCAAAGATATTAGTGATATCCTTTCCGACTGGCCGTTTGATCCTGATATTCTGAATGTCCGGAGGATTAAGGGGGAGAACGACCGGGATAAAATTCAATTACGGTTAGATCTCGGTTTATTGCAGATGGAGTTGGAGGGAAGACCTGACGGGCAACGACCGCATGAGTTTGATAACTTGCTACAATACTATAAAGCAGAGCAAGAACACACCGAGGAGAAAGAAGAAGGTTATTTCATCCTCTCTGCCGATGATCTCCGGGAGTTGCAGCAGGAATCAATACAATACTATCATCGGTATCTCTGCTATGCTGAGTTAGGCGATCACGAGGGTGTTATCCGGGATACGGGGCATAATCTGGAGGTACTAGAACTAGTCGAGGCATATGCAGAGGACGAGGAGAGTGCGTGGTCCTTTCTGCAGTATTTTCCGTATATCAAGATGATGAATGTGCAGGCGCGTGTCCAAATGGCGCTGGAGAGTGAAGGCTATTCCGAAGCCCTCCGAAAGATAGACGAGAGTATCAAACAGATTCGGTCGTTTAATAAGAAATGGGGGA
>DATFLS010000693.1:0-3131 GCA_035267465.1 bacterium | reverse complement strand
CTCGCCTCCAGTGGTATTTCCGCCAGTCAAAAAATATCGCTGGACCGGGTCATCAGCGTAATGCGTGAGACCGGTCATGATATGTCCAAAAAGTACAAAGAGACGTCCCAGGCAGGACTCGCCCTGAGCCTCACAGAATGCTGAGGAGACCGTTTCCACCGTCCGGATTGAAGGATCTCAGGTTCATCTTTTGGGATTTATATAAATGAGACCACTATAGAAACCACGAATGAACACGAATTATCACGAATGAAATAAAAACAATAAATAAACATCTTTCTAATATGTAACATGTTCATCTTAAAGAAACGAATTCTTAATAATATAAATTTAAAATGTCCTCCAAGTACTTTTTAGAGCGGACTCATAAATTGCTTCCATACATTTGATTACGTATAACCCTTCAGAGTCAGAAGGAGGAATGAGCCAATGGATCTTACCAACCCGCGTACGAGACGAGACGTATCCGGCCCGATGTCGCGCAGGGCATTTCTGCGATACACCGGCGCAGCTGTGTCGCTGACTGTTCTGAATGCCTCCCTTGTGTGGGGAACCGCAGCCAATTCCACGGTGAATCTGGGAATGATCGGCTGTGGGGGCCGGGGCACGTGGATTGCCGGGCTATTCCAGGAACACGGGGCATACAACATCACCGCGGTGGCCGACTATTTTGCGGACCGGGTCGATAACCTGGGTGATAATCATCAGGTGCCCGGACAGCACCGATATACCGGTCTCTCGGGGTATAAGAGATTGCTGGAAGATGAAGTGGATGCCGTGGCAATCATCAGTCCGCCGTACTTCCATCCGGAGCAGGCGGCAGAAGCCGTGGCGGCCGGTAAACACGTATACCTGGCCAAACCCATCGCTGTGGACGTCCCGGGTTGCATGTCAATTCGGGAGAGCGGGAACACCGCTTCCGGAAACAACCGCTGCTTCCTAATCGATTTTCAAACCCGGGCAAATGAATACTATGTTGAAGCCGTCAACCGGGTGCACCAGGGAGTACTGGGGGAGATTATCAACGGCGATGCGGGATATCAAACCGGCCGGCTGGGAATAAAGGTGGATCCGGGCACCCCGGAAGCCCGGCTCCGGAACTGGGTCTTCGACCAGGTGCTGTCCGGGGATATTATCACAGAACAAAATATTCATGCCATCGACGTGGCCTGCTGGATTCTGGATGCTGAACCGGTCAGAGCATACGGGACCGGCGGCAGAAAGGTGCGGACCGATGTGGGCGATTGCTGGGATCATTTTAACGTGGTGTTCGAATTTCAGGATGGAACACCGGTAAGTTTCAGCTCCAAACAGGCGGGACACGGGTACGATGATATCATGTGCCGGGTCTATGGTGCGGAAGGCACCATCGATACGCACTATGGCGGCAGAGTGATGATCCGGGGGAACCGTCCCTATCGGGGCGGGGAGACCACCCAGATTTACCGCGTGGGCGCGGTCAATAATATCCGGACGTTCTATGATAACATTACCCGGGGCGACTTCTCGAATCCGACCGTGGCGCCGAGTGTGCGCAGTAACCTTACCACTATCCTCGGGCGGACGGCAGCCTATCAGGAGAAAGAGGTGACCTGGGATCAGATGATGGAGACAGGGGAGAAACTGACCGCGGACCTGTCGGGACTGAAGTCGTAGGTGGGGACAAGTTTTTACAAGTGCTTACAAGTGCTGGCAAGTGTTCACAAGTGCTCACAAGAAGGGATAACACCGGTATTATTGTCTCGTCTTCCCGGGAAATCGCGGAGTCAGACGCGCATCTCGACGGTGGAGATCCCTCGCCCTCTGGACTGCGAGGACTCGGGATGACAGGGAGGAAGGTGAGGTCACAAGATCGAAACCTTGGGAGCGTCTCGGAAGCGTTCGGTGCAGGACTTCCCCAATGAAGGTGGCATCTCGAACCCCGGTGTTCAGGGGTGAGAGATCTCTACCAGAACTCCTTGAGTATGGTTGCGTCTCTGTGGGTGCGGCATGCTGTCCGGGACAAGCAAGTGCTCACAAGTGCTGACAAGAAAGGGTGACACCGTAACGGATGTCGCCTTGTTCCGGAAAGTCGCGCAGCCTCATGCATGCATTCCTGATCCCTGTAAACTGATCTGATCGGTGTACGTCCGAATCACAATCCGAGCAAGAGTATTCCTATCCTTTGCAATCACTGGCAAATTTTTTGCATTTGATTAACCGGCTTCAGATGTTGATCCACCCAATAGAGATAAAAGAGAGATGTCTTGTGTCTGTATCTATGGATAATTCCTTGTTATAAATGGCAGAAACAGGGCGTTTTATCAGAAATTCCACCGGTGTATCTCGGATGGAGAAAACGGAATCGGACGGGTGAAGAGAGAATAAAATTCCTAGCAGAAAACCCTATAGCATTGTAAACAACCTGCCTGCGCCACGTTCAAGCGGAAATATTTACCTGACCTCCCGGTTTTTCCTGATCACTCCGGTAAAAATTACCTCCCATTTTCTTTGCATTTCTTGTCATCTTTTCACAGAGAGCTACCGTTTTTTCTTCGGATCGGAAAGTATTACCCCCTTTTTCGGCCGGAACGGAAAAAATCACCGGATTTCGCAGAATATATTCGTACAAAAGTCGCATACCGGAATTATTTACCCGATCACCAAATTGGTGCAGAAAAATTGATCCTGCATATTTTTTTCCCTTTTGACACCCTTTTTCAGATAATATTTCACCATGTGATTTATCTTAAAAAATCAATCAATGTGGCATAATCCTTGTAAATATAGATGGCGGAACGAAGAGAATCCCATAACGGGAAGAGGTTAAACCTGGGAGGGCAGAATGCTGGACAAAAACGCATCGTTGTCTCTGCGTCACGCTGATTGCAAGGCAACACCGGTTTATCTCCTCCCTCATCGTGCGTCTCTTCACAACACGGTACAGTGCTGTCGGAAGGTTTCTACGCCGCAGAGCTCAGACAGAATGAGACGACAGCATCGACAGAATTTAATTTAAAGCGATAGGAGGAACTCATGAATCGCGCTAAACTGATGGCAGTTTCGGTCATCATATTAATGATGGCGTTCGGATTGATTATCGGCTGCCAGAACAACCCCATCGCTCCGTCGGAGCAGTCCGCGGACACGCA
>DATFLS010000692.1:0-5456 GCA_035267465.1 bacterium | reverse complement strand
GGAGTCCCTCCTGTACACCCCTGTTCTCACGGCGCTTTCCCGGTATATGGAGATTGCTGCCGGTGAAAGTGAACTGGATGCGGATGCGCCGCTCTCCCTGACGTCATTATCGAGGTTCCACCGAGCGTGTTTTCAGGGCATTTCTGACCGTGCCGGTTCAATCCGGGGTAATGAAACGCCGGAAGAGTCGCTGATACCGGGGAGACGAGGGAAGCAGTATATACCGCCGGCAGGGAATGAACTGCAGTCATTGATGGGCGATTTTGGCATATTTCTGGAAGAGAATCAGGAGTACCCGGCCCTGGTAAAAGCGGGCATACTGGAAGCCCAGTGGACTCTGCTACAGCCGTTCCACAGGGGAAACGGGTTACTCGGTCAGATCCTGCTGTACCGGTTTCTCCGAGAGGAGCAGTTACTGGAACCACCACTGTGCTCCATGAGCAGAATGTGGACGAAGCGCCGGGTAGAGTTTGCCTTCCGGCTGCAGGCGCTTCTCCTGGAAACGGAGTGGAATGAATGGCTGCAGTTTTACCTGCGGAGTCTTGAAGAAACCTGCCTGTGGTCTGTAAAAGTGATCGGTTCCGTTGCAGAGATCTATCGGAGCCACCGCGAGAAGGTCCGGGAGCTCCCCGGCAGCTCGGAGATGGCGCTCTCGCTGCTGGACTATATGTATCGCCAGCCGCTTCTGAATATCCAGCACTGCGCCGGGTATCTGGACGTGGTATTCGGAACGGCTGATTCGCTGCTCCGCAATCTGGAAGAACAGGGGATTGTCAGCGAAATTACGGGCCAGCGGCGAAATAAGCGGTACCTGTACATGGATTATTACGCGTTATTTACGGAGGGTGGCCGCAAGCAGGATCGCGTGATCTCCCCCACACCGGAAGGGAGCAACAGACCTGAAGTGTAAATACCTCGTTGATCTCCGGGGATGTCACCTCTAAATTCCCTGAAATGACATCATTCCCGGGTGGAATTACTCAGAAAATATCAGGGATCTACAGGGAAATCTATGGGAAAAAAAATTGCAGTATTCATCGTTTGCTTGGTTTTGTTCATGACGCCACTCTTTTCGCAGGTGAAGTTTTATCCCCAACCGCCTATCTTGATTAACACACCGACTGCCGGAAGCCTGGAGCAGGGGAGTTACGCCGCGGAAATCCGGATGATGCCGGAAGGAGGCGTCCTGGGGAACATTATGGTGGGTTTAACCGGCCGATTCCTCCTGGGCGTCTCGTATGGCGGGACGGGGATTATCGGCGAGGACAGTGTCGACTGGAATCCGGAGCCCGGTGTGCATGCAAAGTACCGGCTGCTGGATGAATCGATGAAGTTTCCGGCCCTGGCCATCGGGTTCAATTCCCAGGGATATCACAGCTATATCGATAGTCTGCAGCGGTATGAAATTAAATCATCCGGATTTTACGTAGCCCTCAGTAAGAACTATCGGTTTCTCGGGAATCTGGGTCTGCACGCAGGGATGAATTATTCCCTGGAAGACGGCGATGGCGACCGGGATCCGAATCTCTTCTTCGGACTGGACAAGGATATCGGAGAGGAGCTGGCGATCATGGTGGAATACGACGCCTCCCTGAATGACAACCGGTCCGGCGATATGGCCATTTCCCGTCGTCGCGGCTATCTGAACGCCGCAGTCCGGTGGACGTTTTCACAGCGCTTTCACGTGGAATTTGATGTCAATAACCTGCTTCGGAACAAGCAGAAAGCCGGGTCACTTCCCAGCCGGGAGCTGAAAATCGTGTATATGGAATACTTTTAACAGAAGGATCCCAGTGATATGAACAGCCGTGCTTTCCATAAATTGATAGTGGTGATTATTATTTGTCTGTACGCCGGTGTTGTCCGGGCGGAACCTGTGACCGATCTGATTGCCCGGGCCGATGCCTGGCATGAGCAGCACCAGCCTGACCGAGCACTGGAAGTCCTGAATCAAGCCGCAGAACAGGCGAGCGATAACGCCGAGGTGTTGTGGCGGATAGCCCGGGCATATTATGATAAGGGCATTTTGGCGCCTGAGAGCGAGAAGGAGTCCCTGTATGTGGAATCCGACAAGTATGCCCGGAAAGCTGTGGAAACAGATTCCACGAATGCTGATGCCCATGTCTGGGTGGCGATTGCGGTTGGGAAGGTGGCTTTGGAGCGGGGAGGCAAGGAGAAAGTGGAGCTGTCCCGCGAGGTGAAGGAAGAAGCCGAACAGGCCATCCGGCTGGATCCCGAACACGACATTGCATACCATGTGCTGGGCCGGTGGCACTATGAGGTCGCCACGTTGAGCTGGGTGCTGAAAGCGGTGGCCAAAGTCGTCTACGGGGGACTGCCCGAGGCGTCTATTGACGAGTCTATCAGGCTGTTACGGCAGGCGGCGACCCTGGCTCCGGAGCATATCAATCATCATCTTCAGCTGGCAAAATCGTATACAGAAAACAATCAGGACGCCGAAGCCCGGCAGGAATTACAGCAGGCACTCCGGCTCTCGCCCAGGGAGATTGAGGATCCGGAGCATCTGCAGGAAGCCCGGGATCTGCTGCGGAAACTGTAACGAAAACATCTGATTGCCGTTGTTCCGCCGTTCCGGCTGGGGAGTCGATAGGGCGTCGGAAGAGGCACTTTTAAGGTCCGATGGCGTTTGTCATCCCCGACGGGAACGCCTGGGGTAGCAAATTTCGCCCTGGGGAAAGCACAATGAGAGACGAGCAGTTGATAATGTTCTCACATACACACACTGTCTGACGAAATTAACAGTGCTTGCCGCAGTGTATCCGGATGTGGCCGAGGGTTTCCGAAAAAAACGTCCTTCTTTTCCGGGATCACTCTCTCTATTACAAAAACTTGCAATGCGATTTCTCGGTTGAGAAACCTTATTACAAAAACCTGCAGTGCGATTCCTCGGTTGAGAAACCCTATTACAAAAAGTTGCAATGCCGTATCTCAATTGAGGAACCTTATTACAAAAACTTGCAATGCGATTTCTCAGTTACGAAACCTTATTACAAAAAATTGTAATGCGATTCCTCACCTGCGGAGGCCTGTTACAAAAAGGTGTAATGGCATTATTTACGTGCAGGCGCACAGTTGCAGAAGTTGTAAGACTCTTCCAATCCGTCCTCATCCCTTTGTATGAGTCTTCCTATCCACAAATTGGTTCATGATTATTATTGTAAATTAGTCTTCTCCCTTTCCCGGGAATCGAAAGCAGGCCATGCGGATTGAATGCCGTTGTGACCCGGAATTCACACCATTACCAATAGAGGATAATTTGCACGGGATGTCCTTGTACACTGCAATAATAAACTTCCGGAGGCATTGTGGAAAGATACAGGGACATGAAGGAGGCTCCCGCTCGGTGAGCAAGACTGCGGAGTCTGGTTACAAGTTCGTCCTTGAATTCTGTTACACACCTACATCCGGGTATTTCTTTTACCTTGCCTGTGACCTGGCATTCACCATTCGCTGGAATCTTATGCGCTGCCTTGATTCGTATTCCGGCGCAGTCCCTCTGCCGTTAGTGTTCCCCAGCCGATGAGGAACGCCACGCCGCCAAACGGCGTGATCATGCCGAACCACCGGATTCCACTGAGAACAAGGATGAATAAGCTGCCGGAGAACAGGATAATCCCGAGAATGAAAGCCCATCCGGCGATGTGCAGACGCCGGTTCTTACCCTGGGAACCGAATGCCGCAATGGCGAGTAATGCTAATGCGTGAAACATTTGATAGTGCACTCCGGTGGAGAAGGTCTCCAGCATTCCGGAAGCGATCTGCGATTCCAGTATATGCGCGCCGAACGCGCCGAACAGGACGGCGAGGCCGCCGAACAGGGAACCGATTATGAGAAACGGGTGTGGTCGTGACTGCATACGTGTTACTCCTGATGGTCTTTTTCTGGTAGCATACGAAACAGATCGCACTTCTTCCATCGCCGGGAGCCATTTGGAGCAGGAGCGGAGGGGATATTCAGCAGAGGTGTTCATCGAACTGCAAATCGATCTTTTTATATCAGCAATTCTCTCTTAGATTATATGATTTGCATGAGATATAGAGATTTATTATGGCACGGCACGAACATATTAAAATACAGGGCGCGCGGGAACATAACCTGAAAAATATCCAGTTAAAACTGCCCCGGAACCGGTTTATTGTGATCACCGGTTTATCTGGTTCCGGGAAATCGTCGCTGGCGTTCGACACTATTTATGCGGAGGGACAGCGCCGGTATGTGGAATCGTTGTCCGCGTATGCCCGCCAGTTTTTGGGGATGATGGAAAAGCCGGATGTGGATTACATTGAAGGATTATCTCCGGCCATCTCCATCGAACAGAAATCCGCTTCCAAGAACCCCCGGTCAACAGTGGGTACTGTTACGGAGATTTATGATTATCTGCGCCTGCTCTACGCCAGAATCGGTACGCCGTATTGCTATAACTGCGGTCGGCCGATACAGAAGCAAACCCTCCAGCAAATTGTGGACAACATCCTGGAATTTCCCGGGGGAGCCAAAATTCAGGTACTGGCGCCGGTGGTCCGCGGCCGAAAGGGGGAGTATAAGGAGGTCTTTAGGGAAATCAAGCGGGAAGGATTTTTACGGGTCAGGGTTGACGGGGACATCCGGGAAATTGACGAGGACATTGACCTGGAGAAGAATAAGAAGCATGAGATCGAAGTGGTGGTGGACCGGCTGGTGGTCAAGAAATCCATTCAGGATCGCCTGACGGATTCCCTGGAAACCGCATTGAATATTGGCTCCGGACTTGTCATCGTGGATGAAGTGGGTGCGGAAGAGCACATATTCAGCGAACATTTCGCCTGTCCCCATTGCGGAATCAGTTATGAGGAATTGTCTCCGCGGATGTTTTCGTTTAACAGTCCTTACGGGGCGTGTGAAGTGTGCGACGGACTGGGGACCCAGATGGAAATCGATCCCGATCTGGTGGTGCCTGATCACGCTAAGAGCTTGAATGATGGGACGGTGAAACCTATCGGCGTGCAGCCGCGGGGAAACTGGTATTCGCGGGTGCTGAAAGGGTTATCCAAGGAATACGGGTTCCGGTTCACCACTCCCTGGCGGAAGATGTCGGAAGAGGCCAGGAACGTCATTCTCTATGGAACCCATGGAGAGAAAATCACGGTCAAATACCGGTCGGATAAGGCCCAGGGAGAGTGGCTGCGGGAGTTCGAAGGGGTGATTCCGAATTTACAGCGTCGCTACCGGGAGACCTCCTCCGGTGGGGTTCGCAACTGGATTGAATCGTATATGCGAACGCTTCCCTGCCCGGAATGCAATGGCGCCCGGATTCGCAAAGAGGCCCGGGCGGTGAAAATTAACGAGGTGAATCTGCCGGACCTGACCGCCCGCTCCATCAAGGAAGTATACCGGTTTTTTGATCCCGGGAACGGAGGCTTGAGACTGACCGGGATGAAGAAGGAGATCGCTTCGG
>DATFLS010000691.1:0-3154 GCA_035267465.1 bacterium | reverse complement strand
AATTCCCCTATCCCGAGCGGGACGAGATTGTGAAAGTCTACGAGGAATAACTTGCTCGGCGCACCGGATTGAACGCCCGGACAAAATGAGCGGGGGTTCGCCTGCATCTTCAGACACAAAAGGATTTTACCGGCACTCTATATCGGATAAAATGAACCAACCAACCTTCACATTATTCGATCAGCCCCACGTTGTCGTTTTGTTGACCACTATCTGTTTGCTTGCTGCCGGATTGTGCTTTCTGAATAAGCGGATTACGCCCCCGGATTTTCGCAAGAATCACCGGCTTCTCGGGGTGCTCCTGGTAGCCAACCTTGTGTTTTGGCGCTTGCTTTTTCTACTGAGAGCCGATTTTCACATCGGATGGGATTTGCCGATCCATGTCTGTGGCATGAGCCAGATCTTCCTGGCGATTTATCTGTGGACCGAGCAGCAAATCTTGTATGATATCGCGTTCCACTGGGTGATCACCGGGTCCACCCTGGGTGTGCTGATTCCGGATTTGGATATCGGCTTTCCGAGCGTTCGTTTCTTCGCATTATTTGTGTCCCACGGCTTCTCACTGTTTGTCGTGTTATTGCTATTTTTCGTGCAGCGGCATACACCGCGGCCAAAGAGCTACCATATATCGATCTGGGTTCTGACTTTGTACGCATGTGTTTTCATTCTGCCACTGGATTATCTGCTCAAGGCCAATTATCTCTATATGTTCGAGCCTCCGAACATAAATTTTCCGCTCCTGCGTTTCCTGCCTCCCTGGCCATGGTATTGGCCGGTGCTGTTTGCGTTCTTTTACCTTTTATTCCGGGAAATCTATGTCGGCTCCCGTCAGTCACTTCTCCGGATAATCAAGAGGGAACAGGAACGATTCCAGACCGGTGCGGGATAGCAAATTTGAGGAATCTTTTCCGGGTAAAATGAAAAACACATGTCGGCTCAATCGATAAAATATTCGGAATCCATAGTTCAGGAGCAGACCTCATGAGCTTGTTTGAACGTGTATGGAAAGTCTTATTCACAGCGACCTTCGTCTGGTCCCTGATGTGTTGCACAGCCGGGGAGGACAATCAGGGCACCACCGTCGGATTCCCCGACGTAACGGAAGCGCGCCCCATCACCGGGGGACCGAACGAACACCTGTATGCAAGTTACTACGGTATTAACTCTTTCAGCGCAAATGAACGATATGCGACCGTCCTGGAAACGGATGTGCGGCATCGTCTCCCCACCGAACACGATCCGGCTACGCTGGGATTGGTGGATCTCACAACCAGGGAACTGCGACCTATTGCTCAGACCAGGGCGTGGAACTTTCAGCAGGGATGCATGGCGCATTGGCTTGGTACCTCACCCGATTCGCTGATTATCTATAATGATTTACGGCAAGGCAAGTTTGTTTCTGTGATTCGGAATGTTTTTACAGAGGAGGCACGGATCATTCCCCATCCGGTGAGTGCCGTATCGCCGGACGGCACTCAAGCCATAAGCATAAATTTCGCCCGGCTGCGGGAAACCCGGACGGACTACGGGTATGGCGGCGCCGGCCAGGATGCGCAAACGGACGTCCCGTTTCCCGATAATGATGGTCTCTTTCTGATCGATTTGCAATCCGGAGAAGCAGAGTTGATTTTCGCTATTTCGGATGTGCGAGACTACGTGCCCCAGCTGCCACCTGAGGGCAGGGAATATTTCAATCATACACTGTTCAGCCGGGACGGGAGCAAGGTCTTTTTCCTGGCCCGGGCCATTCCCGAACGGAATACTGTCGCGTTTACCATCAATTCCGACGGTTCGGATTTGCAACCATGTTTCCCCGGGAACACCGAATGGGGCGGCTCCCACTTCGACTGGTTGAGCGGGGACGATCTGATGGTGACCGCACGCTACAGGAACGAAATATATACCCATGTCCTGTTCACTGTCGGCCAACAGAATTATCAACTGCTGGGGAACGGGTTACTCGATTTTGACGGACATGGCACCTTCTCTCCTGACGGCCGCTGGATGGTCACCCATACCTATCCGGATCAACTCGATGACAACAAGATTTTTCTCATGGATATGAGAACCCAGGTCGTCCTGCCACTCGGGCGGTTCCGGGAACCGCCGGAATTCCGGGGATACTGGCGGTGCGATATCCATCCCAGGTGGAGTCCCGGCGGAAAGTATATCGGATTCAACTCCACCCATACCGGGAGTCGTCAGGCGTATGTATTCGAATTGCAGTAATTAAGTGACAACATCAGAGAGATCAGAGCATTTTTATTTATGCTCCGGGATCAAAACATGGTAATGATTTTCTGACACAGACAGGATCTGGTATGCCTTGAACAGGCAGGATCGGCATCAAATCAAGCCGGAATGCTGAAGCGATATGAGTATTCATTACAAAGTCCTGGGTGCGCCGTTTCACGACAATGCTCTGTATGCTACCGTGGAACCCGGTCAATCAGTCCACCGCATATTGTTTGACTGCGGGAGGCACTGTCTTGACAGCTTACGCAACGCCGAAATCATGGCGATTGATCAGGTGTTTTTCTCCCACTATCACATCGACCACATCAGCGGATTTGATACGTTCCTGCGGTTAAATTATCAACGGGAGACCAAGCCAGTCTATCTCTGGGGACCCGAGGGAGCCATTGACATCATCGAACATCGCCTCCGGGGTGTTACCTGGGATCTGGTCACGGATTTGCCGGGGGAATGGTATGTTTCCGAGATCACCACAGATTCCATACATACGGTCCTGTTCCGCACCCGCGAGGCCTTCAGCAGGCGCCATCAAATGGAGAAAAGGACATACGAGAGCACCATTCTGCGCACAGATGATTATCGTGTGGAGACCGCCGGGCTGCAACATCATGTGATCTCGCTGGCGTATAAAATCGTCGAGGCGCCTTCTCAGAATGTCGATAAGAGTCGCCTGAAGAATCTTGCTATCGAACCAGGGCCCTGGCTGAGCAATTTAAAAGACTTCGCCAAAGATGACACGCTCCTCATCCAAACAAATGGAGAGGAATACCGTCTTGGTGAGCTGAGAGAACATCTTCTGGTAGCAAAGCCAGGAGAGAGCCTGGTCTATCTGACGGATTTCATCTATAACGAAGAGAACAGAGAAACTTTGCTTCCGTTTTTGCAGCACTGTGATACC
>DATFLS010000690.1:0-2346 GCA_035267465.1 bacterium | reverse complement strand
TGAGATATAGAATCATTTCAAGTATTTTCCTCTTTAGGTAATATGACTATTAACTGTGCTCAGGTCAATGTTCAGGGCAGGGAGCGGGGCCGAAGGGCAGATATTCGTACCCCGGGCTTGCCAATACCTGCCGCCAGATTCCCCGAGCCGTTCCCGACCGGCCGTGACTCCCGACTCGACCCCAGGCGGTCGCTCGGAAATGATTCGCCGGGGTGAGCACAGAGACAGTCCACCTGGGAGAGCATGAAACGTCTCTACAACCCAGTGGATTTTCATTGTTTATATGGCATTCTACCGGTTGGGATATCTTAATTTATGAATAATCCAAGTTAGATTTTCTTTGCGCCCTTTGCGATCTCTTCGTTTTCTTAATAGACTCACTGAGTTATGTTCATCGTCATATGAATAACTCTCCGAACCTCCCTGCATTGATCCCCGGCTCCCTCTGCTTATCTCCGCAGACATCACCGGGGAAGGGGGTAAAAAGATCGCCATCTGTTTGGAGAGTGATCACCGTGAATTCAGAAAGAGTTGCCCATATCATTACAAAGAGATCGCCATTTCTTTTTATTTCTCTCAAGGGTAAAATCTAAAGAGATCGCTATCTCTTTGCCGACATCTCCGGAATGGCTGAAGGAATGATCCCGTGGATAACAGAATTCGCCTGGCACGTCTGCCGGGAATCAACGGGACAAGATCCGATCCATCATTCAGAGGAATAACGTGTCCAGAGTGCGCATGCTATTCTATACGCTTCCGGAAGGTGGCCTCTTGTAAGGTTTTTTTGAACTGCTTGCTGGCCCGGAATGAAACCAGCAGGTTCCGGATATTCCGCGGGGAGACTTCTCCCGGTGTGTCTGCACCGGAGGCGCGCACCCGAATACTGAACGATCCGATTTCCCCCAGGTCGACCACATATCCCTGCAGCAGGTATTCCGAAATGATTTCGAACAGTGCCTGTAACAGACCGATGGTATCCGCACTGCTCATTGTGGAACGGCGGCTGATCTCCTCAGCCAAATCCCGGGTGTTTCGCCTCCCCCGGCTGCGAACGACCGGGTAGTATTTTCTGGGTGCCTCCGGTTTTCCCGGATGAATGCGGCCTATGACTCTGTATGGTATAGTCATCTCACTATTCCTTATACTGTTGAGAGATTAGGTGTGTAACTTTTTGCGCTGGCCAGGTGCATACGGCAAGCGCATTTTCCGACAGTGCATATAATAAGATATGAAAAAAAGTGTGGACTGCCACGTTTGAATTCTTCGCCGCAGTTCTTACTATAGAACAGGTAAACAGGAGTAAACAAGATAGTAGGAGTCAATAGATGAAAGTCGCCGTCTTCAGTACCAAATCCTATGATAGGGAATTCTTTGAACGGGCCAATACAGAGTTCCGGCATGACTTGACGTTTTACGAACCCCGGCTGACCCGGGAAACCAGCACCCTGGCGGCGGAGTTTCCCGGTGTCTGCGCTTTTGTCAACGATGAATTGGATGCCGGGGTATTGTTGAGCCTGGCCCGGCAGGGCACGGAACTGATTGCCTTGCGCAGTGCAGGTTTCAATCATGTGGATCTGGAAGCGGCCCGTGATATCGACCTGACGGTGGTGCGGGTTCCCGCATACTCTCCCGAAGCCGTGGCTGAGCACACCATCGGACTCATCATGGCGTTGAACCGGAAGATTCACCGGGCCTATGCCCGGGTCCGGGAGGGAAACTTTTCTCTGGAAGGCTTGCTGGGCTTCGACCTCCACCAGCAGACGGTGGGAATTATCGGCACAGGCAAGATAGGCACCCAGGTGGCCAAGATTCTCCACGGCTTCGGCTGCCGGATACTGGCGTATGATCCGTCTCCCAATGAGGAAATCCCACAGTACAATGTCGATTACGTTCCGCTGGATACCCTGTTTGCTGATTCGGACATTATTACGCTGCACTGTCCGCTGGTCAAGGGGACGCACCATATCATCAATGCCGAATCCCTCAGCAAAATGAAGCAGGGAGTTGTGCTGATCAACACCAGCCGGGGGGCGCTGATCGATACCAGAGCGGTCATCGAATCGCTGAAAACCGGCAAGATCGCATCGCTGGGACTGGATGTGTACGAGGAAGAGGCCGGGTTATTCTTCGAGGATAAGTCGGAGCAGGTGATTCTGGATGATCTGTTCGCCCGGCTGCTGACCTTTCCGAACGTGATCGTCACCGGGCATCAGGGGTTTTTCACCCGGAGTGCCCTCGAGAATATCGCGGAGACCACCCTGTCCAACATCCGGGAATACGAGGAGACCGGGGAATGCCGGAATGAGATCGATATCGAACAGCTCAGGAAAAGTGCCTGACAGGTAT
>DATFLS010000689.1:0-2842 GCA_035267465.1 bacterium | reverse complement strand
AACGGATCGCTGGGCGGCTACTCCTCAGGATTAGAGAAAAAACGCTTCCTGCTGAGGCTGGAAGAAGTATCATAGATTATGAAGACTGTCGAGTACTGCTCAATTCGATACCGGTAATAGTAAACAACGGAAATTACTCCTCCTCCGCAAGATAACCCAGCGATAAGTTGTCGGGCAGGATCATCCCGCCCGAAATCAGCAACTTGAGGCCCTCCTCCACCGCAAATTGCGTTTCGACGACTTCCGTCTTTTTAATGAAAATAACATAGCCCGTCGTCGGATTCGGAGTAGAGGGGACAAACATGGAATGGTATTCTTCCCCATCCCTGCCTGTTGCGGTTCCGGTTACAAAAGCCAGGGTCCATAATCCCTGCCTGGGATACTGGATAAAGACCACTTTCTTGAAATTGCTCTTCCCCTGCATGGATAATGCCTGGAAAATGCCCTTGGCCGTAGAATACACGTTCTTCACAATCGGCAGCCGGAAGAGGAGTTTGTCCATCAACTGGAGGGTCTTCCGTCCGAGAAAATTCGAGGTAAGTAGTCCGATAACATAAACCACAATAAAGGTCATCAAGATGCCCATGCCCGGGACATACCATTCCACATATTGTCGCAAGTATGGCCCCAGAAAGCTGTCGAAGAAGTTGAACATCCAACGCAGCACCAGGACTGTTAACCCCAACGGACCAATGATTAATAGCCCGGCCAGCATCTTGTTTCGCATTTTAGTCCAGAGAACTTTCATAGCAGTACTCTCTTTTACTTCCTTTTTGCTGTTCATTGAGAGAAACTTTTATACCAGTCTTCGTTTCCATTTGTTAAGGGCGTGAAAATGTAATCCGGCACTCTACGAACTGCAAGTTGATTCGTGCCTTGCCATTTCCGGCGAAACCGTATAGATTTCGTTTCATTGGAGAACCTGAAATAAGATAGCACGCAGATTCACCCAGAAACAGAAGATGCCCGCAGATTTTCACCTCCCCCAAAACAAGATATACACGTACAGAGGGACATAAGTGCGCAAGGATGCGGATATCAGAAATACTTCACTTGAACAGGGAGTCCTTGTTGACGAAAATTGTATTATGCTCGATACCAACCGCTTATCGCCCATATGGACCTATTTCCTTATGTATCCGGTGGGGGGGCGGGGTACCTCTCCGTCTTCTGCCTACCATCCTCATGTGAGGCATGAATAATTGAAGTGATGGCAACACGAAGAGAACAGAAAAATATCTGGCTGGTGAATCCCTGGATCTATGACTTCGCCGCCTATGATCTCTGGATCAAACCGCTGGGTCTCCTGTATGTGGGCGGGGCCTTGCGCCGAAACGGATACCGGATCCACCTGCTGGATTGTCTGGACCGCAACCATCCGGACATGCGGAAACTGGAGAAATCCAGCCATCGCGAACCGGACGGCCGGGGGAAGTTCCATCGCCAGATCATCGAGAAACCCGAGGCGCTCTCCTGGGTGCCCCGCCATTTTGCGCGGTATGGCTATACCGACGAAGTCTTCAACCAGCAGATGGAACAGATGGAACCGCCCGATGCTATCCTGGTGACCAGCATCATGACCTACTGGTACAAAGGTGTGGAAGCGGTGGTTCGGCGACTGAAGCAGCGATTCCCGGAAATTCCCGTGCTCCTGGGGGGAGTGTATGCCACGCTCTGTCCGGGGCATGCCTCCACACTGCCCGGCATTGATCACGTGGTGCAGGGATACGGAGAAGAAACCGCTGTTCGCTGGCTGGACGAATATTTCGATATACAACAACCGTTCGTCCCAGGTGATCCGCAGGGCGATCCCGGGGTGCCATGGGACTTATATCCGGAGCTCTCAGCCCTCGTTGTGTTGACTGCCAGGGGGTGCCCGTATCGCTGCACCTTCTGCGCAACCCATCAATTGAACAACCGGTTCTTTCAGCGCAGACCGCAGTCCGTGGTCGATGAGATCACCCTTAATACAGCGCGCTACGGCGTGAAGGATGTGGTATTCTACGACGATGCCCTCTTCGTAAAAAAGCGGAAGCACATAGAAGCCATACTGGATCTTATAATCGAGAGTGATCTCGAGGTACGATTCCACACTCCGAACGGCCTGTTCGCCAGGATGATCGACCGGCGGCTGGCAGAGAAGATGGCCGCCGCCAACTTCCGGACGCTCCGGTTGAGTTTCGAGACCTCCAACGAGGGCAGACGGCCGGATATGAACAATAAAGTCACCAACACCAGCTTTCTCCGGGCCATGGATATCCTGGAACAAGCCGGTTATCCCAGAGATCAGATCGAAGTATACGTATTGATGGGGCTTCCGGGTCAAACGCAGCAGGAGGTGCGAGCTTCCCTCGAATTCGTCCATAAGGCCGGCGCCCGAATCCGGCTGGCCAGCTTTACGCCGATCCCCGGGACCGTCGATTTCCAGCGAGCCGTGGACCGGTACGACCTTGATCCGGACACCGATCCTCTACTATTAAATAACACCATCTATCCCCTGCGGACCGCCGGCATGTCTTATGAAGTTTATTCCTCATTGCGCCAGTATGGAAAAGACCTGAACCACCACCTGAGGGAAGTTCCGGTCTGATGGGGGAGCGATACACTCCAAACAAGGTGCTGCCCGTCGGCGCAATCATGGTGATTCCGGCAGTTGAGATTAGTACAATTCAAGAGGAATTAACTCAATATTTTGGAGAGATCATCGTCCTGGGCGAGCCCTTTTCGGTGCAGGATTTTACCCACTACTATGACCAAGAAATGGGCCGGGAAATCATAAAGTATTTCTATTATATTCCTGCACTCATGGAATTAGAGGGCGCCGAGCAGTGGAAGATCTGGT
>DATFLS010000688.1:0-6522 GCA_035267465.1 bacterium | reverse complement strand
TCCACCGGATTCGGTGCCCAGTTTGAACCCATTACAATTGGTCGCCAGCATACAGTTGGTCACGGTCAGATGTTCCACTGCCCGGCGTTCGCCCAGGGAAAAACTCGCTTTTGGTACAATGGCGTCGTCATAGGTTTCGATCTGGCAGTTGGCAATGCGCACGTGTTTGCAGCCGTCGGGATCGATCCCGTCAGAGTAGCCATTGAAGATATTCACCCCATCAATGTTCACATAATCCGTCCCCAGCATACTGATGGCATAATTCGGCGCATTCAGGATGGTGATGTCCTGAATCGTCACATGTTTACAGCGTTTCAGTGCCATGGATTTCGGACCGCCCCGGCTGGTGCGGTTCCCGTCGATGGTGCCGGTGCCGAGAATCGCGACATTCTCGATGTCCTCTCCCCGGATGTGGGCATAGTGAAAGTAACTCGTTTCGTGATCCGCATCGTTTTCAAACTCCAGTTCCTCGTAGGGATCAAAATCAGCGTCATCTGTGCTTGCCCTGAGGAGCGCGCCATGATCCAGATACAGCGCCACATTACTTCGTAAATGTATACTTCCGGTCAAGTACGTGCCGGGAGGAAAATATACTGTGCCGCCGCCCTCGTCATAACAGGCGTCAATCGCCTGCTGAACAGCCTCAGTATCCTTGACTTTTCCATCTGCGATCGCCCCGAACTCCTGAACATTGTACGACTCCGGTTTGATTTGTAATGCCCCGATCGATGGTGCAGCCGACACAGCAGTCAGATTCGCAAGCAGCAGAACTACCACCACCCAATAAACACTATGCTCTCTCTTCATGGTTTTTCCTATCTATGGAATTATAGAAAGCGGTTCTTTCCTCGATTTCGTTGATCCTCGCACTGCTGAAATGTGGTCTCTTTTCATCACAATGGGCTGCCAATGGTATTAATTCAGAGATTCATTTCGGACGCATATTAATATAATCCGAATTTTCGAAAAAAAATAGTATGCATCCTCCGCAGCGATAAAGAGGTGCATATACCGATCTTGATAAATTAATGGTTGGTTCCTCTCGTGAAGTTTCTTAATGATACATATCTCAACTCATAATTCTGCATTGAGAGATTCTTGATACGCCATTGAGGGCCGAGGTGCATCGTTCGGGAACCGGGCAGAGTACCCGAAGGTCGAATGTTGATGAATCGAAAACAATGAGGAATTTGCACAATGAAGCTGACTTTGATTTATAGGACCGCACTTATTGCTTTTCTAAGCATGGTCCTGTTCTGTTGCAACCCACAGGTGAATATTGGAGTGGAGACCGAACGGCTGCTGCAAACAGACAGGGAATTCTCCACATACTCGGTCGAGCATGGAGCCGCCGCTGCGTTCCAACGATACTTGTTACCGAACGCCCGCCAGCTGCCGGCGGGAGGTATGCCGATCCAATGCAGAGAGAATATATACCAAAACATGATCGATTCGGATTTGGAATATACTATGAGGTGGGCACCACAAGAAGGTAAAATCTCATCGTCCGCTGACCTCGGATATACCTGGGGGATCTATCGAATCCGGTTCGAAACGAACACCGGCGACACAGTTTCCGGAGAAGGGAAATATCTGAACGTGTGGAAGAAGAACAAGGCCGGGGATTGGCGGGTGTTGATTGATATGGGTAACCAAAATCCACCACCAGAATAACGGGGAATAACTCTGTAGAAAGGTCTGATATGGTCAAAAGCAACGCCCACACGATAGAACAGTATCTGAACGAATTGCCGGAAGAAAAACGGGAGGTGATCTCGACAGTCCGGGAGGTGATTCTCGAACACCTTCCGGACGGATATCAGGAAGCGATGAACTATGGAATGATCAACTACGAAATTCCACTGGAAACCTATCCAGATACCTACAACGGAAAGCCGCTCAGTTATATCTCCCTGGCGGCACAGAAAAATCATTACGCCTTATATCTGATGTGCGCTTATCAGGATCCGGAGCTCAAAGCCCGGCTGCAGGAAGCGTTCGAGGAAGCCGGGAACAAGATGGACATGGGGAAGTCCTGCCTGCGCTTCAAGACACTGGAGGATCTGCCGCTTGATGCTATCGGCCAGTTGATCTCCAGCATGTCTCCGCAAGAGTTTATCGGAAGCTATGAAGCGATCCGGAAATCGCGGCGTAGATAATTCTCTTGTTTTCCAGGGATGTACTGTTCCGGTTCCTGTACCGTTCATTTCATAACAATCCCTTGGAAAACCGCAATATGTCATGTATCATATTGCCGTCTTCGGCAGTAACACCTTCTCCGGGTCGCCACCTGTGGCCTGAGACAACACGACTTTTAACCTGGGAGAGTAGCCATGCGAAGATATTACACCATTTCATGCCTGATAGGAATTCTTGTATTGGGCCCCGTTCTCCAGCTCACTGCACAGGCGCCGATATCCGACGAGTGGAAAGTTGAGAGCCAGCGGGATGAGATCACACCTCAGTGTTGGCAGGACGATCAGGTTCGCTACAACGGGGCATCAACCCTGGCACTGGCCGGAGACGGCCGCCAATACGCCGACGGCTGCTGGACCCGGACTGTACCAGTGGAACCAAATACCTATTATCGTATCCGGACCCATTTTCAGGCCCGGAACGTCGACGAGCCCCATCGATCAGTTTTTGCCCGCCTCCTGTGGCAGGATGATGCGGGAGAGCTCCTCGGCCGGGCGGAATATCCCCGGACCGTCCGCGACGTACAATCCGATGGGTGGCAGTTGATCGAGCAGATTTACCAGAGTCCGCCGCAGGCAGCACAGGCGAAGCTGGAGCTGGTTTATCGCTGGGATGCAGACGGAACCGTCTATTTCGAATCTGCAACTCTAGAAGAGGTCTCCGAACCGGAACCCAGAATTGTGCGTTTGGGAGCCATTCATTACCGTCCCAGGCACGACAGAACTCTCCGGGAGAACCTGGATCATTTTGCCATTCTGATCGCCAGAGCGGCGGAACAAGAAGCTGACATCGTGTGCTTGCCTGAAGGGATCACCCTGGCCGGGACACAAAAGACCTATGTGGAAGTTAGCGAGAAAGTCCCGGGACCGACTACAGAGTATCTGGGTAACGTTGCCAGAGAGCACAGTCTCTATATCGTTGCCGGAGTGCTGGAGCGAGAGGGCGCGGCAGTGTATAACACCGCCGTCCTGCTGGACCGTGACGGAAACCTGGCCGGCAAGTATCGCAAGGTCTGCCTGCCCCGGGAGGAGTACGATGGCGGTATCGCACCCGGGAAATCGTTTCAGACCTTCGACACGGACTTCGGGCGCATCGGCATCATGATCTGCTGGGATGTGTTTTTCCCGGGACCCGCCAGAACCCTGGCCCTGGACGGGGCAGAGGTGATTTTACTGCCCATCTGGGGTGGAAATCTGACCCTGGCGAGAGCGCGGGCCATCGAAAATCAGGTCTATCTGGTCTCCTCCACTTATGATATGAAGACCGGCATCTTCGACCTGGAAGGTTCGCTCATGGCCGAAGGAACCGAGGAAAATCCCGTTGCCGTGGTGGAAGTGGATCTGAACAAGAAAAAAGACTGGCCGTGGCTGGGCGATTTCAAGAACCGGATCCCCCGGGAATTGCCGCCACGGGAAGCACTGTGGCACGGTTCGGAACGGTAAAAGCAGGAATAGCACACGGATCTGCACAGAAACAACAGATGACCACGGATTCCCCACTCCCCACCCGTCCAGGGTACATAAGTGCATAAGTACATAGGTGCATTAGGACGCATATATCCGTGACAAATACTTGCTCCGGCCCTGACTCTCTGATAATGGTGATACAAAATCGATACTTAGCAGCTACCACCCTTATGTACTTTATGCACTTATGTACCTATGTACCCGGGATGTGAGGCGTGGGGAAAATCTGTGTTTATCCGTTTTTTTCCGGGTAAATCTGCGTGCTATTTAGAAGAGTGGCGCTTGCCCAGTAGTTTCCGGATGATCAGCTCACCGACGTCCAGGATCTTCGCCAAAATCAACAATTCACCGGCGATAAGCGCGGTGCCGACGATAATGATGGCCCAGCCGGATCCCGGAATGAACAGGAAGATGATTCCGATCCCGATAATGACCAATCCGAACGCGATAACGAAGAACCGCTTGTACCCGGAATTGTTCTTCTCTCGTTTTCTTCTTCTATGGTACCGGTCCTGAAACCGATGCCCCGGTTCCCCTTCTTTGAGCAACTTCCAGTCACGTTTTAACGATTTGAACACAGGTAACTCACATTCCGCTTTGTTAATTATTTTTATGACTATTAAATTAACTTAGTATGGAATGCAACACTTCAGATGAGCACTCTCCGTGGGAGGACCTCGGATCCCGCCCCTGGGAGTCGAGGAATCTGGCGGCGGGCACGGGCTGACCCAAGGTACCAGACCGGTTCGCGCGGGCACCCAACCAGAGGGTCCCGATCAGGAGCGACGACCAGATCCCTCCGCTCCGGCCCGCCTGAAAAGCGGCGGTCCTCCGGTCGGGATGAGTCGACTGGTCGTGGAGTAGCCCTCCCGTCTCTGAACACAGCGATCACAGAAACTGAGTTAATTTAATAGTCATGAATATTTTTACTGTTAATTCGAAGCAGCATGCAGTAAAATTGTCTTGTTGATATGAATCATGTACAGGTTCATAGAGAATATGTTGCTAACCTACACTTTGCGGTGACGATATTCAAATCTTATTAAGGCCGTCCATTCAGATAAGTGCCGGAAATGATCCGGCATATGAAGAAATTCCGGATAGATATATTGCGCAGCCTGAGTTTTACCGTACCGAGTTTGCTGTTATACTTTGATTGCCCAACTAGACAGGAGCGTTTTCGATGAATCAACAGAGAACCAGACAGACTTCTCACCAATGGATTGGGATCCTGCTGATCCTTGTGGGAATCCTCTTCCTCTTAACCACGCTGGATATCCTGGATCTGGGGGATCTGTTCAGCGATTGGTGGCCGGTGCTGATTATCCTGGTTGGCGTGTTCAAACTGCGTGAGCGGGACAAAATGAGTGCCGTCGTATTCATCGTGATAGGAGCGGTACTGCTCACTGCCACCGTAGGTATTCTGAGCTGGAGTACAATCGGCCGGCTCTGGCCGGTGCTGTTAATCCTGGCCGGAGTGTCATTGTTATGGCAGCGCTACCGGCCGGCCCGGAGCGATTTGCATGCGGATACTTCCGATACCGTTCTGGTGCGGGCCATCTTCGGAGGAGTGGAACGACATATGAAATCATCGAACTTCCGCGGTGGGATCGCCGAAGCGACTTTCGGGGGAGTAGAACTGAATTTGAGAGGATCCACACTTTCCTCGGACGGAGCCGTACTGGATCTCTCCGCCATATTCGGCGGGGTGGAACTGACCGTGCCGGATGACTGGCATGTTGTCGTTACAGGAAGCCCGATTCTGGGCGGCATCGAGAATAAAGTTCCTGCGCCGGAAGCGGAAACCGAAGGACCCGTGCTGCGCTGCAACTGTACGGTCATCGCCGGGGGTATTGAAATCAAAGATTAATGCGTTTCCGGTGTGCCGGAAGTACAAACAAGTTCTGGCAAGTGTTGACAAGTCCTGGCAAGTTCTGACAAGACAAAACCTCAAATACCCATCTCTTGTAAGCACTTGAGAATACTTGAGAGCACTTGTCGGGATCTCTGCTTTCCTTGGGTTGGTGACTCTGGGTTTTTCAGGACCAGATTATGGCAACAGAAGATTTCTCTTGACTTCTCCGGTATAAACCGGTAATCTCCCATGATTTGATTAGAGCACTGCCAGTCTGTCTTTGTAAAAGTCAGTCTTGAACAGCCTGATTCAAATCAGTGGAAGGTAATATCAATAGTATAAGGAGTATCTGTTTATGTCAGATCGAGTCAAGGGCGTTGTGAAATGGTTCAACGCCAGTAAGGGCTATGGTTTCATTTCCAAGGATGAAGGCGAAGATCTCTTCGTGCACTATAGCTCCATCCGTGACACCGGTGGTTTTCGTTCGCTGGATGAAGGCCAGGAAGTCGAGTTCACCGTCGGGGAAGGCAAAAAAGGCCCCCAGGCCCAGGATGTCGTTCCTCTGTAGCGCGAATTTAACCATACGTCAAAAACGCAAAAGCAGCATATCGTCCGGTATGCTGCTTTTTTTATCATCATATGCTTCATTAAGGCAGTCATTTCCAAAACCTGGAATTCCACACCTTCGAAACAAAAGAAACCACCAGCAGTTACGGCGCGTCGTCGAAATACCTGTTCAGCGGGAAGTCGGAGGGTAGCGGAAATCCCTATGTATCGGGAGAACGCAGTAAGGCGTTCTCTGTTCTTGCTGGCTTTCCCATTGCTTTCCAACTGATTTTTTGTCAAATTCAAAACGATTAAAAAGGTTTATACCATGAAAGATACATTACTCAAAGAACTTACCAGACTCAGCATAAACGAAAAACTGCTTCTGGTTGAGGCCCTGTGGGACTCGATCGCTTCAGATCCTGACCAGGTTGAGATGCCTGAGCATCATAAAACTAT
>DATFLS010000687.1:0-3395 GCA_035267465.1 bacterium | reverse complement strand
CGTCAGACCGGGGCATGGCGGTCCAGTCCGGATCCGTATTACGGTCTCTCACCGGCGGGGGATTCGGAGTGTCCGCGCGCACGGTCGTACCAACGTATATGGTGATATACCGGGCGGTATTGATCAGCACCCCGTATCCTTTACTCGAAACGTAGAACGGAACCGGAGCATGGGTTCTTCCGTTGTCTTGACCTCCGTAATGATCCACATGCAGCCGGTAAATCTTTTCTCTCCGGTTAATCGATTTAAACTGCAGACCTAACCCATAAATCTGTTCCCCTTCCGTCAGGGGGAACCGGAGATTGAGGTTATTATCATACTGGAGGGCCCCGATGCGGGCGGTATCCAGGGGAAATTCCACCGAATCCATCTGAGCGAGTGCCTGATAATTCGGCTCAATTCCCGCCGCATCAAGGAGATCAATATCATCAGGGGATCCGGCGACGGTTCTCCAGATGCCTGGAGCCTGCCTGGTCCACCGCAGATGCCCGGTATCGAATTCGCTCCAGTCCTGGCAGCGGAGAGCGTCCGTCACGAATACCAGCAGGAAGCACAGTGAGAGCAGGTGGAATAAATATCTCTGAAACAATATGCTGAACCTCAATTGAATCTCCCCCGGAAATTCTGAGTGCAATTTATGAACAGTCCTTGTTCGATAGTGCGGAAATTATGCTGGGACCCTGGCTGACAATTTCAGCAAACTCTCCTCATTTACTGGCGCCTTCAATTACTCCTTCTCAAGAGAGTCGATGCATAGAGTGGATGCTGATAGATCTTCTACTATGTATACACGACTCTATACAAAATCCCGGGCCACGGTATTTGTATAACGGAGGAGTGTCATAAATATTAAGGTCATTCCTAATTCAATATATTCGTGACAATCTGTGTTAATTCGTGGTTCCCCTGTATGTTCGGGTCACCAGCTCACGCATATCGCCCGAACTGGAAGGCCTCGGTTTCCGGGCTGGTTCTGGCCTCCAGCATGATCTCCTCAATTCGGGCGGCCATGTCCGGATACGCTTCCGCCACATTCTCCTGCTCACCGATATCCTCCTCCAGGTTATACAGTTCCAGCGGGGCATCCGGATTTTGCCGCAGGCCGGTCTTGATTCCCTTCCATTGCCCCATTCGCACGGCCACCTGGCCGCCATAGCCTGCAAAATCCCAGAACAGGTACTCATGCCGGTTTTGTCGATTTCCCCTGCCAGTCAGCGTCGGCAAGATCGAAATTCCATCGGTCTGCAACGGGAGGGAGGTCGCTGCGATATTGGCCAGGGTGGCGGGCATATCATAGTGAGCAGCGATATGATCGCTGGTGGACCCCGGGGTGATTCTGCCGGGCCAGCGCACCACCAGCGGCATGCGGATACCGCCTTCGTATAATTGTCCCTTCAGCCCGCGCAGCGGCCCCACGCTGTTGAAAAATTCATAGTCCACCTGGGCTTTTAGATGGGTGGTGCCGTTATCGGAGGTGAAAAATATCACCGTGTTCTCTTCCAGCTCCAGCTCCTCCAGCAGCCGGAGCAGTCGTCCCACCTGGGCGTCCATGAAGGTGATCATGGCGGCATAGGCGGCCCGGGGAGTGGGATGCGGCAGGTAGGAATCCCCGGTATAGGGCGTCTCCGGCCACATACCTTCGTACTGGGAGAGAAACTCCTCCGGCACCTGCAGCGGGAGATGCGGAATCACGGTCGGATAGTAGAGAAAGAAGGGGCGATCCTGATTTGCGTGCACAAACTCCAGCATTTCGTCCGCGATCCGCCGGGGGCCGTATTGTGTTCCGGTCAGACTGCGGGTATTGCCCTCCAGCCAGACATTCTCTTGATCGCTGACCAGATATCGCGGATACAGATTGTGCGCGTGGCGCTGGCAGTTATAACCGTAGAACCGGTCGAATCCCTGGTGCAGCGGATCACCGGAGGAATCGACGGCACCCAGTCCCCACTTGCCAAAGCATCCGGTGACATAGCCCCGCTGTTTCAGCACTTCGGCAATGGTGACCGTTGCATCGGGCAGGGGGAGCTGTCCGCCGAAGATCCCCGGGTCCGGATCTTCCACCGCATAGTTCGAACGAACGTAGGCATGTCCGGCGTGCATGCCCGTCATCAGGTTGCACCGGGCCGGGGCGCAGACGGCCGATCCACTGTAGTACTCGGTGAATTTCATCCCCTGCGCTGCCAGCCTGTCAATATTCGGGGTTTGAATCCTCTCCTGCCCGTAACAGCCCAGCTCATTCCAACCCAGGTCGTCGGCCATAATGAAAATGATATTCGGCGGCTGGCGTACACGCAGACAGGCGGTGACACCGAACCCGCCAGTCAATATTCCGCCAGTGGACAAACCAATCACTCGTAAAAAGTCACGCCGTTTCATAGGGAATCCTCAGTTTGAGTTGGTAATGTTTGCATAAAATCTATAGGTTAGCCTGGAAGAATGCAACCGCCGGTCAGACTTCTGCTGCTATCCCTGTATCATAAATATCCCTGCCTGCCAACTCCGCGTGAGCTGTTCCCGGATGGTCCGGGCTGCTAATCGGTCGCCGGCTCCTCCGCTATATTCAGTTTTCACGCTCTATGTGCTAAAGGCTGAACCTCCAGCGGCTCCCCTCGCGCCGGATCGCATACCAGCTGGTGGGCTCCCTGGTCACATATTGAGACACAAACACCACATCCCATACACAGACCTTCATCCACGACTACCCCGCCATCCCCTATCTGCAATGCGCCGAAGGGGCAGATTTCCACGCAGTCACCGCATGCAATACAGATGTCCCCCCGAATTCGGCTCACAAATCCCGAGGAGGCGAGCATGGGGATTCCGCTGCGCCAGGCCTGCATCGCTCCGCAACAGCAGGAACAGCAGTTGCAGATCGCATAAAATCGATCAAGCATAGCATCTTTGAAAAATGCGTGATGGACATGCCCCCGTTCATGCTCTGCCTGGAGAATTTCCATGGCTTCCTCCCGGCTGATTTCCCGGGAACGTCGGGGATGATGCTCCGTGACAAATCCGGCAAAGGGATCTCCGATGATCAAACAAACATCCAGTGGCAGGCAGGGATCGGGACGTGAAGTCCGGCAGGGACATTCCAGTGCCACAATATGGCCTGGGTTCTGCAGGACAATATCTCTGGCTCGAGAGTAGGGGATCACCTGTTCCGGATTCCTGAGGTAAATATCCTGATCCACCTGAACCAGCCGCTTCGCCCCTTCCAGCGGGACCACTTTTCCATGATAACCGGCGGCGAATGTCGTTCGGTTTGACTTCTCGTCTGAATCACTCACATGGCTTCGGTCCGATGGAAAAAGACCTGATATCGCCTTCCACACCGGCCGTATTAACCGGGTCAGCGGGTGTTCACCGGTCCCGACACTGATATAAAAATAGGGCCA
>DATFLS010000686.1:0-5742 GCA_035267465.1 bacterium | reverse complement strand
GGGCGATCTCCCGAACGAGCAGCAGGTTTCACGTTCCGGACAGCGTGTGATGAGCGGCATCTATATAGCGGTGATCGAGACGCCGGAAGGCGGGCAACATATCGAAAAATTCGCTATTGTCCGATAAGGAACGATGCTCGTCACCACCATATTGTTCTGGAACATGACAAGATTTTTGGAAGAAAGGATGGAAGTGAATATGAAAAAGTTAACAACATACATATTATCCCTGGCGTTGGTGGCAGTGATGGCGACCCCATCCTTCGGGCAGGGGAATATTGACAAGGTGGCGCAGACCGGCCTGCAGTTTCTGAAAGTGGACATGTCCGCCAGGTCTGCAGCCATGGGTGGCGCCTACACTATGCTGGGCAATGATGCCGGCACGGTCTTCACGAATCCGGCCGGCCTGATCTATATGGATTCGCAGTTCGATTTTGTGGCCACCCGGACAAATTGGATTGCCGATATCTCTTATAATGCAGCGGCTGTCGCCGGGAACTTTGGCAATGTCGGGACCTTCGCACTCAGTTTTATTAACAGTGATTACGGTGAAATCGCCGGTACGCAGGTGGCGGCGACAGAAGAGGGCTATCGGGACACCGGCAATCTGGACTTTGGATCGACTGCTATCGGGCTGTCGTACGCCCGGGCGCTCAATAACAAATTCACCGTCGGCGGCACCGTGAAATGGGCGCAGCAGGATCTGGGCCGGAGCGAACTGTCCAGCGGGGAAGTAGTCGATAATATGACGTCCGGATTCGCCGTGGATTTCGGGAGTATCTTTTATCCGGGATATATCCCGAGCCTGCGGTTAGGGATGAACATCCGGAACTTCTCGCAGCAGTTCAAATATCAGGAAGAACCGTTTGATCTGCCGCTGACCTTCCGGATCGGTGTCGCAGTCGATGCCTTCGATTTCGCCGGCGGCTCAGAACTGAATTCCCTGATGGTGTCCGTGGACGCCCTCCATCCCAGAGATTACACCGAACGGGTGCACGTAGGAACCGAATATACCTACAATAATCTGCTCTCATTGCGTGCCGGTTATAAAACCAATTACGACCAAGAGGGCCTTTCCCTCGGATTCGGTATTAACTATGGGATCGCCGGGATGGATTTGAAAGTGGATTATGCCTACTCCGCCATGAATATCTTCAGCGGAGTGAACCGGATATCAGTGGGAGCAGCGTTCTAACCAACTGGATCTATTCTGTGTAACCTGCCCTTGCATTCTGAATGGGGCGAGAAGATCATCTGCCGTATGATGGTTCTTCTCGCCCTATTTTTGGTCAGGTGTTTTCCCTCTTTCCTTTCTCTGCTCTCATTTTATATTACGGGAGGGAGAAGGAGAACCGGTTTCAATCGTGGGAATGTCATGCTATTTTCAAGTGAGAGGAGTTGCCGTATGCGCCGTGTGCCTCTCTGCCTGATGGTACTTATAGGATTGTTTTTCCTTGTCAATTGCACAGGGAAGGAACAGTCTGACGAGCAGTCCGATATGCCGTTATCCGAAGTACGACGCGAGCAGGCGAACAACTTCGTGGCCGAGGCCGAACGCTCGTTTGAGAATGGTTCGTATAACGAAGCATTAACGTTCCTCGACAGCGCGGCGGCATATAATCCCCGCTCTGCAGACGCAGCCTTTCACAGGGGGCAGATACTCGAACATATGAATCGACTGCCGGAGGCTGCAGAACTTTACAGAGAAGCTCTCTCACTGGATTCCACCTATTCCAGGGCTCATTTTCGCCTGGGGAATATTGCCTTTCGGAAGGGCCGATTTCAGGAAGCGCTTCACCAGTTTCACCGCGAACTGCGCGATGAACCTCACCCGGATATCTGGCTGAATATCGGATTGGTCTATGCCAACCTTCATCAGCCGGACAGCGCCATGTGGGCTTATCGAAATGCCATTCAGGTTGACAGCAGTTTTGCCCCGGCCTACATGCTTCTGGGACAGGAATACAAAAACAACGGGCAATCGCAGGAAGCACTTAAATATTCCCGGTGGGGAGTGCAGCTGGATCCGGATAATCCCACCTATCTGGGAATTGTCGGTGCCATGCTGTTTCAGATGGGGAAATTGGAAGAGGCCCGTCCCTACCTTGAAAAGGCTCTCGCCGAGCGCAGTTGGGACTATCGTTCACACTTCACATTAGGCCGGATTCTGGAACAACTTGGCCAAACTGATCGGGCACAGCAGCACATCACCATCGCCGATTCGCTCCGGCCTGTACTCTCGCAGATCAGCCGGCTGGAACGACAGGTACAGGAACAGCCGGAACAGATTCACTACTGGGTGCAGCTGGCTGAAAGCTATCGTCAGCTGGGACGGCCGGAAGAAGCCCGGCAAATGCTGCGGGTGGCGTCCAATCTGGCGCCGGACATGTGGGATCTCCAGAATAATATCGCCTACTTGTCACTGGCTCTGGGTGACACAGCAGATGCGCTCAACCGGTTCGAACACATCCTTGCGCAGGATTCCACCCTCACAGATGTGTGGTTCAATCTCGGTGTGGTTCTGACAGAACTGGGAAAAACAAGCGAAGCAATTGATGCCTGGAAGAAAGTTCTGCAGGCAACTCCGGAGGATACGGCGGCTCAGAATTACCTGAATACATTGACTGCTTCGAAGTAAATCTATGCCATTATAATAGATCTCTTCGAAATGTGTTTGATTAAAAGAAGGTGGTAATCAATGAGTATACGTATCAGAAAAGCCATCGTTTTATGTACTGGTATTCTGGTATTCGCCCTGGGTTTTCAGTACTGCATGGATCACACCTCCTCTGAGCAAACCTACCAACCCGATTCGAAAGCGGCTTCCCTCCTCCAGCAATCCAGAGAGGCTTTCCGGAAGTTTGATTACAAAAGTGCGCTGCTGCTGGCTGATAGCGCCGAACATTACGATCCCGACTGGCCGGATGTGCACTACGTCCGTGGATTAATTCTGGATAAACTGAGCCAGCTGGAAGCCTCGAGAGAAGCCTACCAGGCAGCCCTGACCAGAGAACCGGACTTTCCCGGAGTACGCTTCAATCTGGGAAACGTGATGTACCGTGACAAGCAATATCGTGATGCGCTGCAATATTATCAGCAGGCGCTGGATCGATACGACCGGGAAAAAGCAGGATTCCGCGCAGCGGACATTCTGCTTAACATGGGGATGGCGTATGATCAACTGGGAGTCCGGGACAGTGCCGTATGGGCCTATGAACGAGTGATGGCTGTGGATGATTCGTGCGCCTCTGCTTACATGTTGCTGGCACGCGAATATCAGAATGACGGCGAGATCAATAAAGCGCTGGAATTGGCGCGTACAGCACTGGAATTGCGGCCGGATGATCCGAATTACCATTATACGGTCGGGTCATTATACTATCAGCTCGGCGAATTCGAACGGGCGGTGCGTCACTTATCGACGACGCTGTCGCAGCATTCCTGGGATTACCGGGCCCATCACACACTCGGGCAAACCCTGATGCGCATGGGGCGCGAAGAAGACGGACAGAAGTTTTTAGTACGAGCGGATACGCTCCGGAATCGACTGTCGGATATCGTGGCATTAGAACAGGAAGCCCTGGATAAACCGAACAACATGATGCTCTGGGCGAATCTCGGCCGGGAGCTGGCCCGCATCGGGAATGACCCCGAAGCGATCCGGGTGATGCACAGGGCCCTGGCACTGGATCCCGGGAATATCGCCCTGCTGAATAACCTGGCATACCTGGAGATCCGGACCGGTGACACCACCCGGGCAATCCGACGGTTTCGCACCATTCTAAAACAGGATCCGTCCCGCACCGGAATCTGGTCCAACCTGGCAGTGACGCTCACCCGGGCCGGCAGCCTGAAAGCCGCGCGCCACGCCTGGGAGCAGGTGCTGAAAGCCTATCCCGATGATTCGCTCGCCCTCGCTTATCTGAAAAAACTCCGCTGATTCATTGAGCTCACCCTGAATCGGTTGGAATAAACAGACCTATCGTCTGCATAGAGATCCCTCTTAGTTGGATAATTGTTCATATCATTTACAGCGAGGTTCCTCCCACTTGCAAAGAGGTTCCCATCACTTGCAAATGGGTTCCTATCATTTGCAGAAAGATATCTCCCGTCCGAAAATGATATCTCCAGGTTTATAAAGACAAATCCCACAGGAAAAATGATTTCTGAGACTGGAAAATGGTATTTGAGAATGGAGAGGAGGATATTAGGGTTGGAGTAAGGATTCCTGGCAGTGGCAACCTTATACTCAGATTAGAGACAGGGTTCACAGGATCTGAAACACCGTATGCACATGAGTAATTACTATTTTTACCGATGAAAAATACCGAGATGTAATTTAGAAGTAAGATCAAAGCAATACATCATTATGGTTTTAAAAGAAAAAAACTCCGAGAGGGTTCACAATACAATTACCGAATACTATAACCGACCATTCAACCAATCAAAGCTAAATTTCCGTTCTGGCAGAATATTTGACCTTATGTGGATTGCTATCATTAACGAGCCTGTTTCAAATACACCTCAACTAAGAGCCCTTCACCCAAGAATCGAATAATGACTTCCGAACAGTTCGAATGATTTCATCGGAGGTCCATTCGAATTAAAGACGGTATAGCATTTCTTTCCAAGGATTGATTTTAGTTTCAAAATTCTGTGTGTAATCACTGATGTGTTCATTGTAGCATTTTGTTTATGAGACCTCATTCTTCCATTTTCTTTAATGGACTCGACTCCTCCACAGAGTTTGTATATCATTTCCGCAGTGAAATTCGTATTTTGATAAACACATGTGGGAATGGTTAACGGGATATAAAATACTTATTTATTTTCCCGGAAAAGATATAGATACGAGAGTACTTAAAAACCAGTCCCTACGAGAGAAGTTTACACACTGCTAAACCTAATTTACATGAATTATAGGTGGAACAGACATACCGAAATTTGTTTAGAACAGTGATGGATATTGGCCATTTTTTCTCATGACTATTAAATTATCTCAGTACAGAAAGACACAATCCGGGAGTGCACTCCCCGTTGGAATACATCTGATCCCACCCCGCCGGCGGACAGAGCGATCTCAGAAATTGAGGCAATTTAATAGCCATATTTTTTCTTTGCGTCCTTTGCGGTCTCTGCGACCTTTGTGTTTTCTGATTAGACTCAGATACAACTCACTATCACATACGGAAGAAAAATCAGGAGAGAACCTATGAACGCTCCAATCACCCGGCGATCATTTCTTCGGGTAATGGGTCTGGGATTGTCTTCATCGCTACTACTCTCACTGGGATGTCGACCCGGCCGGCAACCCTGGAAGCCGAACATCGTTTTTATTCTGGCCGATGATTTAGGGTATGGGGACCTGGGGTGTTATGGTCAACAGCAAATCCGGACGCCGAATCTGGATCGGATGGCCGCCGAAGGCATGAAATTCACGGACCATTACGCGGGCAGCACGGTATGTGCGCCCTCCCGCTGTGTGCTGATGACGAGCAAGCACACCGGCCATGCCTATATCCGGGGGAATCGGGAAGTGAAGCCCATGGGCCAGTGGCCGCTGCCCCCGGAAAGCCGGACGGTAGCCGAACTGTTGAAGAATGCGGGGTATACCACCGGTTTAATCGGCAAATGGGGCCTGGGAGGACCGGAATCCACCGGGATACCAAATAAGCAGGGATTTGACTATTTTTACGGCTATCTCGGTCAACGGCATGCCCATAATTACTATCCGGAGTTTCT
>DATFLS010000685.1:0-2241 GCA_035267465.1 bacterium | reverse complement strand
AATTCAAGGGCGACGTGGGGCGCATCTACGGCGTGCAGTGGCGATCCTGGCGGGCCCCGGACGGCACAGAGATTGATCAGCTGCGCCAGGTGATCGGGAACATAAAGCAGAACCCACACAGCAGACGACATATCGTGACCGCCTGGAACCCGGGCGAGCTGGATCAGATGGCCCTGCCCCCCTGTCATATCCTTTTTCAGTTTTTCGTGGCCGAAGATACCCTCTCACTGCATATGTTCCAGCGGAGTTGTGATATGTTTCTGGGCGTTCCCTTCAATATCGCGTCCTATTCACTGCTGCTTCATATGGTCGCACAGGTTACGGATTTGAGGCCGGGCGAGTTCGTACATACCCTTTCGGATGCTCATATTTATCACAACCATTTCGAGCAAGTGGAAGAACAGCTCAGCCGCACACCGAAATCATTACCGGAGTTGCGGCTGAATCCGGAGGTCCAAGATATCGATGAGTTTACCATGGATGACATCCGGCTGGAGCATTATAAGCATCATCCGCCGATCAAAGCACCGATGGCGGTCTGACTGCCCATGATAATTTCTCTCATAGCGGCTGTGAGTGACAATGGAGTCATTGGAAACAAACAAGGCTTGCCCTGGCACCTGCCACCGGATATGCGGCATTTCAAGGAGATGACCATGGGAAAACCGGTGGTGATGGGTCGCCGGACTTTTGAAACACTGAAACAGCCGTTATCCGGACGGATGAATATCGTCGTCACCCGGCGGGAAGACTATACAAGGGATGGCTGTACGGTGGTGCATTCGCCCGAAGATGCATTCCGGGCCGCGGACGATGCGAAAGAAGTGATGGTGGCAGGCGGGGCCACTATTTACCGGGCGGCGCTCCCGGTGGCCGATCGCATGTATCTGACATTAATTCACGCTACCTTCGATGGTGATACGTTCTTTCCCGATTACAACCCGGCGGAGTGGGAGGTAACCGAGCGCACCGATTTTTACGATTCTGATCAACCATACGATTACAGTTTCGTCACATACGAACGAAAAAAGAAGTGACTTTCATCAAAGTATACAATGTGTCAATGTGAATATATTTCAGGAAGAAATGTCAACGATGACCGATACGAACACTGAACGATACGATGTAATAATAGTGGGGGCCGGGCCCGCCGGCTCCACTGCTGCCATGTATGCCCACCGGGCCGGGTTAAAATCCCTGCTGCTGGATAAAGCCTCCTTCCCCAGGGATAAAATTTGCGGCGACGCGCTCTCCGGAAAATCTGTCACCATCCTGCGAGACCTGGATATCATGGATGAGGTGAACGCGCTCCCGGGGGCATACATCAAGCGGGTGGTCTTCGGTAGTCCGGAGCATGTCCATGTGAATATCGACTTCAAGCAGGATATTACGGAGGAAAGCCTCTCGGGGTTTGTTATCCGCCGCACGGTGTTTGACAATTACCTGTTTCAAAAGGCCAGGGAGGCTGCAGATACGGTCAGGGAGAATTTTACTGTCACCGATCTGGTCTGGGAAGATGGTCAGGTGACCGGTGTTACGGGAAGAGATAGCCAGGATAACAAGCAGACCTTTCATGCTCCGATAGTGCTTGGTGCGGACGGCTACCGATCTGTGATAGCACGGGAAACCGGGTTGTATCATCACGATCCGGCACACTGGGTGGTGGCACTGCGCCAGTATTATCAGGGAGTGAATGGACTGACGGATCAAATCGAATTGCATTATGTGGATGAAGTGCTCCCCGGGTATTTCTGGATCTTTCCGCTGGAAGACGGAAATGCGAATGTAGGGATCGGGATGCTGCACAAGTATATCAAGGAGGAAAAGGTCAACCTCAGGCAGGCCTTGCAGCATTCCATCGAGAGTCCCGCCTTTCAGGATCGGTTTGCCGACGCCACCCCGTTGGAAAATCCCACCGGCTGGAATTTGCCGGTGGGGAGCAAGCATCGGAAGAATTACGGGAACGGCTTCATGCTGCTGGGAGATGCTGCAGGCTTAATCGACCCCTTCACCGGGGAGGGCATCGGAAACGCGATGTATTCTGCCCGGTATGCAATTCAGACCATCAGCGAAGCCATGGAAGCGAACGATTATGGTGAGGCATTCCTGCGGCGCTACGATGCGCGGCTCTGGGCTGAAATCGGGGATGAGTTACAGGTGAGCTACCGGCTGCAGAAACTTGGTAAAATCAGGCCGCTGCTTAATTTTGTCATTCACAAGGCGGCGAAAAGTGATGAGGTC
>DATFLS010000684.1:0-11649 GCA_035267465.1 bacterium | reverse complement strand
CCGAGATCATCTTCGACAGTTTCCAGATTTTCCGACGCCTCGTATGCCTCATAAATCCGCCGGGCTTCGGCGACCGTTTCTCTTACGCCCTGAATACTGAAAAAATCTCTGGTAGTGGCCATAACAAGGGCCGGCTTCGGGGCCCGCACTTCCAGGAGATCAGCGTGATCGATACCTTCGGCCAGTCCGTGATAAAAATTCTGCTCGGCATCCTGCGGCCCGATGGATTCAATCAACCGGCGAAAGCTGGTAATATAGTTGGAGGGAGCCGCCGCCAGGATCCGGTCATCAAAGGCGGCGATATATGCGGACTGGGTGCCTCCGCCGGAAACCCCGTGGATTCCGATCCGATCCGGATCCACTTCCGAACGTGAGATGAGATAATCAATCGCCCGGATTCCATCCCAGATCTCGTACCGGGCCATAGACGATCCGGACAGGAAACATTGCGCTCCCGGATAGGAATGTTCATGAGTGGGGCTGCCGATGCGGGAAACACCAACTTTGGGATCGTAATATTGTAACCGTTCCCCCTGACCAACCGGATCAATGGCGAACACAATAAAGCCCTTGCGCACCAGGTTTACAATGGTCCGCTGGCCGGTCCGGAAGCCTGTGGCACTGTGGCCGGGTGTATACAGAATGGCAGGTGTTCGGCCCTGTCTGTTCTCCGGCAGGAACAATGCCGCAGTCACATGAAAACCGGGCCGCGACTCGAAAATGATCTTTTCCATGGTATAGCCCGGCTTCTTCAAAGTTCCGGTGATAACCGGGTTAAGCGGTGTCCGGTCGGGAAACGGACCCACTATCCGTTGCAGAATTTCTCGCACCTTCTGCTGCCTCTGTTTCCAATCATCCCGGGTTTCCAATGTGGCTATCTGCTGTTCCCGTTGATCCAGCAGGCTATACGACTCCAGCATCAGATGGTGATAGAGCGCATTCGGTGCGTCGGTATACTGCATCCAGATGGTTTTGCCCTGCTGCCCGCTGATGACGTTCAGATCCTCATCCTGAGCCAGGACAATATTTGTTGAAAGCCATCCAATCAAAACAAATACAGCCAATTCCAAAGTCAGCAGCCCACGTATTCCCTGGTAATCCGACGTTTTCCCGTATTTCATTAGCAATCTCCGTTTAAAGTCAGTCGGTTTAAAAACACTGTTCCTTCCTGGTTATCATCAAAGACGGTATGGAGTCGGAATAGGCGTGCGGCTCTCTTCCATCTGGAAATACTCCGGCCAGCACAGCTCATAGAATAGACTACCAGTACATCCGGTTTAATCGTCCGAAAAACAGCCCCATATCTGGTTGAGAGAACCGAACACATTGATCTGAATTTTCAGCACCATGCCTTCTGCGAAGGGAGTCAGACCTTTCCTCCGCAGAAGGCAGGTACATTTCGTTAGTTAGAATTTTACGTTCAGCGAGAACTGATTTACACCACCGAAAATGTCGGTATCGATATATGCATAATTTAGTTCCAGCCGGTTGCCCCCGAACGAGGGAGCAATGCCGAATCCGCCGCTGAAATTACCGATATCCCGATTGAATTGATATCCTGTTCGGATTAGGAAGATATCAAACAGCACCAGTTCACCGCCGACATTCACCCGTTCGGTATAGTTATTGGGATGAGTAAATTCCGTGGAGACGAGGAATTCGGTTCCTTCCATATCCTGCATGAACAGATCCAGGACATTCATCGAGACTCCGAACATGAAGTTCAGCGGAAGCTGCGCAGTGATTTCTTCGTATTTCACACTGGTCGCGAAGTTCCGGATGGCCATAGCAAAGTTCAAGCTTTCGAATCCTGTCCGGAAGTTAATTCCGAAATTGTAGACGATCTTGCTCTCGCGATTGGTCGTGCCCATTACGGGATTGTCACCCAGCTGTTGACTGGCAAACTGCACTTCACCACCAATGGCGAATTGTGAACTGATCTGTCTTCCGTAAGTCAAACCGATTGCATACGCTCCCACATTATCGATGACTCCGGTCTTCTCAAATCCCTGGGGATCAGTTCTGGACAGCAGCTGAGTGCCCTCGATATCGCCGTAATCGACCGAGAGCAGGCTCAATCCGAAACTGCCGGTATTCCCGAAACTTCGGGCGACGGCAGCAGCGGTGTAGTTAATATCCGCGATCCACTGGGTGCGGGAGAACATGGCGGAGTATCCGGACGTCAAACGGGCCAGTCCGGCCGGATTATAGAATGTGGCTTCCGCTTCCGAACTCACTGCCGTGTAGGCATTCCCCATCGCAGTGGCTCGCGGCGACACACTTACCGCCAGGAAGTTCATGGTGCTCTGGCCCAGTTTTTTCATCGAAATCTGGCCCTGGGCCTGGTTGACAATGCCAGCACCCAATGCGAAAGCCAGTATCATGTATACAAGTTTCTTCATGGCTTTTTCCCTTTCCTTCGTCCGGTTACCTGGCAACCAGGAATTTACGGATAGCGACTCCCCCATTCCCATCTTCGATGGTCGCAATGTACACGCCACTCGCAATCACCTGCTGGCTCTCGGAAAGCATATCCCAGGTGATCGAGCCGGCGTTCACCGGGCTATCGTGTTCAATGGTTTTCACCAGATCGCCGTGTTCCGTGAAGATCTTCACCGTGCACGTGGCAGGTAGGTTGAAGAAAATGAGGCCCCGGAAGTCTGTCCAGCCCATGGCCTGCACCCTGGGATCGTTGATGTTATAGGGGTTCGGAGCTATGTACACATCTGAGACATCGGGAGCGGCTGCCCGAGGAGGTTCAACGGATTGCGGGGTAGCCTGGTAGGTGCGTCCGCTCCAGATCTGCTTCCCGCGAACATTCGGGAACGCGTTCATATCATCCGATGCCACTTGAACTGAGGACTGCACGTAATAATAATAGGAGGCTCCGAATTTCACATCGGTATCACGCCAGGTGTGTTCTGCGGCCTTATCATCCGGGGTAGTGGTATGCACGACCTCAAAGAAGGCCGTATCCAGAGCGGAGATCCTGCGCATCACTTTGTATCCGGCAAAGTTTGGCAGGGCTTCTGCTTCCGGAGAGGACCACTTCACTTCCGCATAGTCCGGAAACCCGCTCACAGACTGATTCGGAGGCGGCGGTGCTCCGGGGACATTCCAGTTATGTTCATAGTTCCATTTGGCCCGGGTCATCGCTTTCATGACCGAATCCACACCTGTGCCGAGCCAGAGATCTTTGGTAATATCGAATTCGTCGGCACCCTCAGGGAAAACGAAGTTCGACGGGAAATACCCCTTGTCCGGATCGGGGAGATTGGGCGGGGGCTGAATGGTCTCTTCGACCAGTAGCTTCCCGACTTCCTTCCCCATTTTGTGGCTCAGTCCGGTCGCCCCGGCCACGTAAATGATGTGTATTTTTTCACCCGGAGCAAATTCGGCATACGGGCCCATTCCGGCATAGTCGTAGGCATGCCAACCATTATAAGTGATGTTGGTACCGATGACCTGAAAATCCGGATCCCCGACTTCGTCCGAATTCTTCATGTGCCAGGTATTCGGATACGCCCCTTCCATGGGAATTTGTTCCGACAGCGCTCCTGTGGCATTATCATGCCACGGAGGGTTATCAATCGGGGCACCCATCCGGGCATTTTCCGAGGGCATACTGTTCACTTGCCCCTCAGAAGTAAAGGTGATCTTCGGCTGGAGGGGATCATCCACATCGTTCGCATCATTGGTAAACGGAGCTTCGGACACATGCAGAAATCCGTAGAATTGAAAATGGGGCTTAATTAAGCGCCCTTCCTGTCCGAAGGCCGGCAGTCCCATATTGTCGCCATTCGTGGTAGGATCATCGGCGTGATACCAGTACCACACCCGCAAACTATCCCCGGGCCGGCCACCATAGTAATGATGCCAGTGCCAGGTGGTGCCGTGCAGCCCAGATGGTGACGGATTACTCCCATAGGCGTAACTGAAATCATTCCGGCCGACGCACAGGGAAAACACGACATCAGTCAGGGTTTGATCGCTGACGTTTTCGAAGGTGACATCGTTCACAACATAGTCATCGTGATTTTCCTGACTCCAGGCATACACCCTGCGGTGCGCCTGCACTCCGACGGCATATTGGTACGTATTTTCGACCACCTGGTCGCTGGACCCCACCATTTTCGATGGATCCGCCTCTCCCAGTGACAGCTCTTTCACGTCGACATTATTGACCCGATTATCCGGAAGCGCATACCGGACGTAGCTCTCCAGGGGGGTTACAATAGTCCCACTCGAATTCAATTCGGATACAGGTGCACAGATGGCCTTGGCGATCCCGTTCCAGTTGGTGGTGGCGATATAGATATTATCACCGGAAGAGGCTGATCCTGAGCCACTCGAATTGCCTACAACATTGAAATCATTGGGCCACCATCCGGCGCTCATACTTGCAGCGCCCAGACCCCCATGATCCATCACCACGGTCCAGAACCGTCCGGTTTTAACCATGGCAGCTTCCTGCGCATATACTTCGGAGGTCACCAATCCGGCCATAAGAACGATGGCAACTAGCAGCACCCACGGTCTGGAAATCCTCCGGATACCATGGATTATGTATATTTTTGGTTTATCCATTTCTTTCTCCTTCATGTGATGCACAGCATTGTCGCTATATTTGCGCTTATTCGAGCCCCTGGAATCTTAAAACAAGATTCGAATGCCAAACCAGATATCACGAGGTTCACTATTCATGAGCATCTCGATATCCGGATCATTGATGTAGGGTTTATCCGAAGAACGCAGCATTCCGGGTTTGTCATCTCCTGCCTGATACTGTCCAGGATTCCTGTCGCGGAGTGCATCATACTCCTCGGAGTCATACAAGGGCAAATGCAGTGAAGCCAGATATCGCTGCTGATCCCCACCGCTCGAGAAGGGCAACCCACTGGCCATATTTCGGATGGGATTGTTAAACAGATTCTGGATATCCAGATACCCCTCCAACTGGACAGTTCCGACATTGACCCGTTTCAGTAACCGCATATCCCATATATGGTATCCTGGCCACTGCAGATTGTCCTGAACGTGCAGCTTTCCCAGCGGGTTCCAGGTGAAATATTCACCGGCGGTCCAGGAGGGTAACAGGCTGAGCTGCCAGCCGCCCAGAAGTTTGTTCCCGGCGACGGTTGGACCCCAGTCCAGGGGTGTAGAGAATGTAATATTGGCACTGAATCTCGGACGTGGCAGCGGACGGCTTTCCTGTCCTTCATACATGCCGAAAAGCTGGCGTTTGGAAGGATTCTCATAGAAGTTGTCAATCCCGATTAAACCGGTTTTCTGCAGCATGTAATTGTAATTAATCCAGCCGGTTAACCATTGCCCGACATTCTTGGTTACACTCAATTCCACACCCTGGATATCACGGTACTGGTTATTATCGTAGCTGTTATAGCCCAGACGACCATCTTCACTGATATAACGTACGTCGCCGTGTTCACCGGTCACGTCCTTATAATACCCGGAAATCCGGATGAGATACTGGTCTAACAGATTATATTCGACCCCGGTTTCGTAGGCGATGGTACGCGGCGGTCCCATGTTAGGATTGCCCAGCTCGTACACCCCATTCTGTCGGCTCTGGCGAATCATATAATTTCTGCGGGAGGGGGTTCTGGACCGAAAGTGCCCGTAATTGAAGAAGAACTTCGAATTTGCGGAAACCGGAAACGCCAATCCCAGGCGCGGGCTCACAGCCCAGTGACTTTTAATCGGGTCGAGAATCTCATATTCCGCCTGTTGATCCAGCTCATCCCAGTGATCCCACAGATTATCAATCGCTCCCCCGTACACTTTGTAGGTGAACTTTTCTCCCGTGGGCCATTCACCCTGGGGGTCGTAATAATCCACCCGGACTCCGAGGTTGGCAACGATACCCTGGTAGGTGACTCGATCCTGCACATAGAGACCACCCTGGAGAGGATAGCGATCCCAGAAGTAATCGTAATTGTTTTCCGGATGACCGGGCCGGCGGGAATACATATTGTGGTCCATATGCACATAACTGAAATCCGCTCCCATTTTAATCTGGTTATGGAGATTCACCTGGCTGGTAATATCAAACCGCAACTGGTAATTTTCTGTGGTAGTACTATCAAACCAGGCATGCCCGATGTTGGAATAATATGCCGTCCGGGCGCCGTATGGCTGTTCGTATTCGCCATACTGGAATCCGTCCAGAACCTGGTTTCCCGGACTCCATCCGTACGGTTGTTCATTCACCGGAATGGGGCCGAATCGGGCAAGGATGGTGGGATCCCGCGGCACCCTTGGTTCGCCGGCGTTATCCACGTGATAATTCCGGCTCACGTTTAATGTCCAGTTCGTTTTGCTACTCACGACCTTATCCAGTTTTACTCCTAACATGGAGACATACCGGTCTGCTTTCACATATCGCTGGGGGTACCAGCTATAGGTCCCAACCTCGGCTGTCCCTAAGTTATTTATCGAGTGCAGGCTTTCAACAGGGTAATTATATGCACTTCGAGCCTGCAGAACTCCATAAGTACTCTTATAATATCCCTGCAGCTGAAGTTTGAGCGATGACGTCAGGGATGATTGCAGCGTTAACATGGAAGTGTTCACATCCTGACCATACCGGCGGATCGGAACAGCATAATGATTTCTATTCGAATTGTGAGCTGCATAGAAGGTGGCATTTCCCAGCGATTTGCTCACCAGCGGGATGGGACCACCAAAACCAAAGTCCACGTTCCAATCAGAACGCTCTCCTTCGTGTTCCCGGGCATGGTCCTTGAATTTCTGAACAAGGTCATCATCGATGTCATACCCCTGGGCTTCCAGCTCTTCTATCGGCAGTTCCGCCATGCGGATCCAGGCATCCCAGAGATATAGATCCATAGCCGTAGCATGTTCTTCAGGTGGCTTTCCGCCATTGTAATTATCGACCAGGTTATTCCAGCCGGCGAATCGCGCATATTGCTGTCGGAGATAATCATCATCCGCCCAGGCGGCTTCTGTACCAATAAATGCCACGGAGGGATCCAGTTCCGGTCTCAGAAAATAATTGAACGGATCGTAGATAGACCGTCCCGAATGTTTCATATGCGGCACATTCGCAGACAGATCCAGGCGCCCCTGATACCTGTCGCGATCACCGGTTTTGGTGGCGATGTTGATCATCCCGGATCGGAAGTTCCCGTACTCGGCATTAAATCCACCGGAGATGATGGCAGCCTGGTTGATCGCGCTCAACGGGATAGAGGTCTCCGGGTTATCCAGCCGCTCGTCGGTGAGGGTCACTCCGTTGATCAGGGTACCGATTTGATCGGCTGATCCACCCCGAATCTCCATTTCACCCCTGCTGGTAAATGAAGGTTGCTTTTCGAGAAAATCCTCCAGTGTACGCATGGCCGGTGCAGCAGTGATCTGTACGGATGATGCAACCTGCTGCGTATTGGATGTTTCGAAGTGCATGATATCCGGGGCAGCCATAACAGTTATCGATTCACCTGCGATTGCCTGAGTAACCAGGTCAAAATCCACATTACTGATCTGATCGATGGTTACCTGTACTCCGGTCTTGGTGACCTGGGCATACCCGATCATTCTGGCCTGCACATCGTAAGTTCCAACCGGAATATTATTAATGATGTACCGGCCCTCATCGTCGGTGGCCGCGCCCATTTCGGTTCTTAAAACGATCACATTGACGCCTGGCAGAGGTTCGTTGGTTTCGTCATCGCGCACAATTCCCCGAATTTGCCCGGTGGTCTGTGCAAAACCGACTTCCTGCCAGAACAATCCTATCGTGATAATAAGAAAAATCCATTTCCATAATCTGCTTATACCCATGTTGAAATCCTCCTTGCGAATAGTTGAGTGGTATAAGTTGCCCGTGATCCATTAAGGGTTGCTGTACCTCCTTTCCTGAACGGAGAATTCTCTTCGAATTCTGGTCATTGGAAGATCTGATACGACAGAGGTGAAAGAGGAGATATACTGCTTGTATCCATTCCGGACAAATTTACACCAACCCGGAATCTTTTCAATTCAATAACAACAGGTATCTACCCAGGTTCTCCGCCGTATCAATTGTTCCAACTGCTCCAATACACCGGTGCACTTTGGCATGTTCGGAATTTTATCTCAAAAGAAGAATTGCCGCGTCTGGCGTGAGCTCTTATAGGGATTTAAATGTTGAACTACCAGTCGTCAGCACCCGAATGTTTGGAATGAAATAATGGGAGATGCTCACGAGCTACTGCTTTGAATCTCCCATAACATTCAACGGCCGCCTCCTCGGCCAATACAATACTATGAGAGTAAAATTCAGAATATGCTGAAATAAGTTTGCCGAATTTAAATTCATCTGTCAAGAGGAAAATGCAGGAATTGACATATTTTGGCAAAATTCTGGCATTTGTTACATTGTTGTACCGAATATCTCCAGAGCCGGGTATGCGTGTCGTCATACTGTACAGGCGGATTTTTGATTCAGTGTAGAATTCGGAGGAGTAGTCCTCCCTTACTCGGTGAGTGTACTGTGCAACTCGTTATCTACTTTTCCAAAGTTCCGGAAAGGCTCCTCATCACTTCTTCTTTTCTTCAGCGAATCCAATTCCGGGACTGAACGGGGTGTGGCATTCAGTCATTGCAGTCTCCCCACGATAATGAAGTTGGTCTGTTTGGTGATCCCGTAATAGAATCAGGAAGGAAAGTGAAGCCGGCCGATTGGATTTCAGGTCAATACTGTTATAGTGTTAGTTTGCCTTACTAATGTTCGTAAGAGATAGCCTCGATAGGCTGGAGTCTGGCGGCCTGTTTGGCGGGATAGACTGCCGACAGCAGACTGAGTGCAACGGAGACTGTGGCGACAATCAGAATATCCAGCGGCAGCAGTTGCACCGGGACGGCGTTGATGAAATAGACATCGCTGGGCAAAGTAACAAGCCCGGTGAACTCCTGCAGCAGCACCACGGTAATGCCCAGAATAACCCCCACCGTTGTTCCGATGCCGCCGACATACAAACCCTGCCGTAAAAATATCTTCCGGATGGACACATCGGTGGCGCCCAGGGTTTTCAGGATACCGATATCCCGGATTTTCTCCAGCACCAGCATGACCAGGGAGCTGATGAGGTTGAATGTTGCCACCAGAATAATCAGGGTAAGCACGATGAAGCTCCCCCACTTTTCCATCCGCATGGCGCCGTATAGGGTCTCATGGCGCTCGAACCAGGTGGTAATTCCGACAGTGTCAGAGTTGACCTGCTCCTCCAGGCGGTGCGCGATCTGATCGGCTTTCCGGAATTCGTCCAGGAATATCTCCACACCGGTAAACTGATTCTCCATGCGAAAGAGTTTCTGGCCGGTGGCGATATTGGTGAACGCATATAATTGATCGTACTGAAACAGCTCCGCCCGGAACACGCCGGAGATTTCCGCTTTGACCACCGGCGGGGTATAGAACGGTCCGGAGACATCCAGCGGACTGATAACGGCCAGGGTATCCCCCACTTTGACGCCCAGTTGATCCAGCAGATGGTAGCCGATGACCATTTTCGCATGATCCGCATCGCCGGTTTCGAATTCCCCGCCGATAATTTCGGAGGCCAGAGGATATTCGATACTGTCAGACTGCAATGCCTTAATATAGAGCACCTCCGTTCCATCATCACTGGAAATCATGGCTTTGCGTTCAATTAACGGAATGGCGAACTCGATATCCCGCTGCTGGTCCGTCCATTCTCGGATCCGAAAGGCCGTGTATTGTTCCATGGGAAACTGTTCCGCTCTGACGGCCGCCTCGAACCGGGTCATCCGTTCCGTCACCTCGGATCGGAACCCGTTTAAGACCGACAGGGTCACCACCAGCGCAAAGCAGCCGATGGCCACCCCAATCACGGAAATGGTGGAGATCACACTGATCAGCCGTTCTCCGGAGCGATGATATCGAAAATAACGCCAGGCAACGGTTTTAATGAAGTCCGAATTACTCATGGACGATGGTCTCCACCGGTTCCCTGCGGGAGGCCTGGAGCGCCGGATAGACCGTCGCAATTATCGCAAAAAACAGCGCCGCCCCGTTGATGATAACAAAGTGCTCCCAGTGGAATTCAATGGGGAGGCTTTCCATGAAGTATACCTCCGCCGGAATGCTGATCACCTGGTAGTGCTGCTGCACGAACCCCAGCAGCAGACTTAACGAACTGCCGAGCAGTGCACCGAATAACCCGATAAGAAGCCCGTTCCAGATAAAGATGCGGAGGATCTCGTTATCTTTGCTGCCGAGGGCTTTCAGGATTCCGATATTCCGGGTTTTCTCGATGACAATCATCATCAGGGTGCTCATAATGTTGAAAACCGCCACCAGGGCAATCAGACCGAACACGATAACGATCGGGAACTGCTGGCTGCGGAACCAGGCAAACAGGCTGGCGTGCCGATCATACCAGGTTTCTGCAAAAAAGGGATATCCCAGCTCCTTCTGGAGCTGCATGGCAAACGATTCCACGTGATCGGTATTGTGCAATTTGATAATGATACCGTGGGCCTGGTCCGGGAGTTTAAACAGATCCTGGGACGCGGCCAGCGAGGTATACACGTACACGTCATCGTAATCACTCATTCCGGTATGAAATATCCCGCTCACCCGGAACTGTTTGAACCGGGGATGGTTTCTCGGGCCGGGAATGCCGTCGACGCTGAACAGGGTGATCTTCTCCCCCACCTCCGCATGGATTTTCTGTGAGAGGCGTCGGCTAAGTATCATTCCGGGTAAGCCCGATTGGACTGAGAAATCCAGGGCGCCGGTTTTGAGAAATTGTCCCACGGTTAACAGAGAATCCAGTGTCCGCTCGCTCATGCCTTCTACCATGACACCGTCCGTAAAATTCCCCGATCGGATCATGGCTTCGTGGGAGATAAATGGCGATGCCGCCTGAATTTCTGTAAAGGATTTGAGATCTTCCAGCACGATGGGGATATCCCCCATGGGTTGATGGAGATAATACCGGAGCCGGATATGCCCGTCGAATCCGATGATCTTCTGCTCCAGGGCAGATCCGAAGCCGGCCAGGATACTGACGGTAATAATAAGTGCGGCAATTCCAATCGCCAGTCCGGCCACTGAGATCTTACTGATGATGGATATAAACGCGAACCGGTGTTTCGCCTTAAAGTATCGTTTTGCGATAAACCAGGGATACCCCATGAACTGAATCGCTACTGCTGTTGCGGACGTAATTGCGGGAACAAGATCACATCTTTGATGGAACGCTGCTCCGTGAGCAGCATCACTAACCGGTCGATACCAATACCAACCCCGCCGGTCGGGGGCATGCCGACCTCGATGGCCGTAAGGAACTCCTCATCCAGCATCTGGGCCTCTTCATCGCCCTCCGTCCGGAGCTGCACCTGCTCTTCGAAGCGTTCACGCTGATCAAGGGGATCGTTTAACTCGGAAAAGGAATTGGCAATCTCCATCCCGGCGATGAACAACTCGAAGCGTTCCACCAGATCATCGTCGCTGTCGCGCTTTTTCTTTGCCAGCGGCGAAATCTCCCTGGGGAAATCGATGATAAAAGTCGGTTGGATCAGATCCGGTTCCACCACCTCTCCAAACAGCTTGTCCAGGGTTTGTCCGTAGTTCAGATCCAGTGCAACGTCCAGATCCCG
>DATFLS010000683.1:0-3263 GCA_035267465.1 bacterium | reverse complement strand
GGGAGACAGGGCTTTCAGTATCGCCAATCCCGTGGGGGTCGACAGCTCAATGTCGGGATGCTGAATGGATGCCGGGACCGGGTCCACCGGACATCCTTCACTCAGAATGGCAGAAGCAGGCGGTGGAATGGGATAGGAACCGTGCCTGATTTCAACGATGCCCCGTCCCAATTTCACAGGAGAGGAATACACCCGGGCCGGGGATATTGCAGCAATACAATAACCGGCCATTACTACATCAAGCATAGAATCAATATCACCGATTTCATGGAAGGCCACTTCTTCGAGATCGATATTGTGTACCTTTGCTTCCGACGTTCCCAACAGATAGATGATCTGCCGGGCATACTGCTTCGCCTCCCCACTCAATTCGGAATCCCGAATAAGTTCATCAATACGTTGGTAGGTTATATGGTGATGGTCTTCCGAACCATGATCCTCGCTCAACTGCTCAACTGCGTCCTCATCCCATTGGATATCAACATGGGTTGCATTCATATTGGCGGTCATGAGATCAGAGACAGTAATACGGACGGTGGAATTTTGAAAGCCCAGCAGAGCCGGAATCTGTTGGATTTCTTCGGCAGAGACTACGCCGGCGTTGATACAGGCTGCTGTGAACATGTCCCCGGCAATACCGGCCACATGTTCCAGAAAGAGAATGGCTTCCGTTTCGTGAGTGGATGCCTGCGGCTCATTCATTGGTTGCTTGCAGTTGTTCCACAGCCCGCTTCACCTCCTGGACCACTTTACAGGCCGCATAGGCAGCAGAGAACCCGTTATCGATATTGACTACGGCCACTCCGGATGAACACGAATTTAACATGGCAAATAGAGGGGTAAATCCTTCCAGATGCGCACCGTATCCAACACTGGTTGGCACCGCGAATAACGGTTTCCCCACCAGCCCGGCGACGACACTGGGCAGGGCGCCTTCCATTCCGGCGACCACCACCAACGCGGTGGCCTGATGAATTGCATCCAGATGTCCGAATATGCGATGGATACCGGCCACCCCGACATCATTAATGGCAGTGTACGCAACCGATGACGCTATACACACTTCGGCGGCTTCTTCTGCCACCGGAAGATCGCTGGTCCCGGCAGAGATAATGGCCACAAAAGGCTCTCCCGATTCCGGTCCTTTCGGTGTTTCGGGATTTATACTGAAGGTGCCTGCTGTCGGATTGGAACGGCCATCCGGATATTCGGACTCTATGGCCTCCTGTTTGGCCGGATCCAACCGGGTGATCAGGACCGGCGTCCCGTCGTCTTCGAGCGACCGGGCAATCTCCAGAATTTGCCGGGTGGTTTTCGATTCGCCGTAGATGACCTCACACAGGCCATGTCGCAGTGATCGGTGATGATCGATGGTCGCGTCATTCAGGTGGGTGAGTTTAAACGGTCCTTTCTTTGCTTCCAGGACTGCCTCCTCAATGGAAAGATCACCACTGGCGACAAGTTGGAATAAGCGGGTGAGATCCCATTCATTCATAGCACTGCGCCGCCCGTTCGGTATCCCCCCAGATCAAGAGTCGCCCATTGATAGCCACGTTCTTTGGCCTCGGTCACAAATGCCTCCCGCAGTTCCAGGGCCAGGCGCATCTCATCCGGATCAATCTCCAGACGCAGCCACCGGATATCGTCATGCTCGTGCAGTCTGACCCGGAAAACCTTCAGGCCGCCTTCCCGCAGAATCGTTTCCAGATATTCAATATCCTGCAACTTCTCCGGTGTCACCCGCACACCAGTCATAATTCGGGAGCTGAGGCAGGGACTGGCCGGTTTTTCGGCGACGGCAAATCCTTGTTCTGCCATGATTTCTCTGATCTCCTGCTTGGTGAATCCAACAGTTGCCAGCGGATACAGCACGTTATTCTCAATTGCAGCCTGATGGCCCGGCCGGATGTCACCGGTATCTGTGGCATTATAGCCGTAGGCGATGTATTGAAATCCCCGGTCCGCCGCAATTTGGCGGGCAATTTCGAACAGCGTGGATTTGCAATGATAACACCGGAGCCCGGTATTCCGGACATAGCCCTCCTTCTCGAACTCGTAACTATCCACCAATTCATGCGGCACACCGATCCGCCGCACAAAATCCGTGGCGTCATCGATATCATTCTGCGGTACGCTCGGACTGAGAGTAGTCAGCGCCAGCAGTTGTTCTCCGTTGCCCCGGTTTGCCTGCGCAGCCGCCCACAGAAGGAAGGCGCTGTCAATCCCACCGGAGAACGCAACAATCAGCCCTTCCGGGAGGTGGTGTTCCAGGATTTCCTGGAGTTCCTTGAGTTTGGTATCTATAGAAGACATCATTTTATTGCTGACTTTGTTAGTGGTCACCCTGTAAATACTAATATAGCTGTTACACGGGAAATATCCACAGGAATATTCCGGTTCCGTCCTCCTGGGGATGCCGGGTCCTGCCGAACTCAGTGCAGGCTCCGCTCATCGGAACGCATCCTCAATTCCTTGGAAAGGTATCCCGGAGCTCCGCATGAATTTCTCCCACTCATTAAATTAGTTTGACGCTCCCAGCCGGCAAATGTTCATCGCCCATTACAGGATAAACGGAATCTGGAAAATGCAGAAGTATCCGAACACCAGAAACGCAATAAGCAATCCTGCAGCAAAGATCCAGTGGGGTTTGATGATTTCATGCACCTCCTCGTTCACCAGTTTCGGCATCACCAGGAATAATCCTGCCAGCACGGCCAGGGCCTGCAGAGGCGTCAGGAGGAGGCCGTCAAGTATCGCACCCAGCTGGACCAGAAACACCGGTTTCAATCCCAGTGTCAGCACAATCACCATATTGGTAAACAGAAAAAATAGCAGGAAGATCCGGAACTGGACTTTCCACGAGAACCGTTTATTGAAGCCGGGAATGCAGATCCGGGTCGCATCAGCCAGAAGACGCGGCCACCCGGCCAGCTGTCCCACACTCGTTCCAATCAAGGCGGCGGCTCCCCCCAGCAGAAACAACAGCCCGCCGATTTGGCCCCATTGCGAGGAGAGTATATTCGAAAGCGTCAACGCCACTTCCGGTCCCTCCGGCGCCAGCTGTTGCACACCGAGGACCCCGGCTCCGGCGATCATGAAAAACGAAGTGACCACAGTTCCGATAACCATGGCCAGGGTGGCGTCCGTATACACGACCTTATACCATCCCTTAATTTTTCGGGCGTCATCTTTCCCCATAGTTCTTAACTGCTCCAGATCCGCCGATTCCCCATAGTTACGGCCGGCGGCCGCTCCATAGCCGG
>DATFLS010000682.1:0-3971 GCA_035267465.1 bacterium | reverse complement strand
CGATCTCGGTATGGATACCCCCGGGGGATTCGGTGAGTATATCCGGGTGCCCGCCGCCTGGGTGATGCCGGTGCCGGAGACCCTCTCTCTCCGGGAGTGCATGGTGTACGGGACGGCGGGCTTCACGGCCGGACTGAGTATCTTCCAGCTCCGGCAGCACGAGGTCGCCCCCGAGGACGGGGAACTCCTGGTCACCGGCGCCACCGGCGGCGTGGGCAGTCTGGCCGTCGCTCTGCTGGCGGCATCCGGCTATGACGTCACCGCCGCCACTGGCAAACCGCAGCAGCAGGAGTATCTCAAATCGCTGGGAGCTTCCCATGTGATTCCGCGTTCCGAACTCACCGATACGGCGGGTAAGCCGCTGTTATCAGGCCGGTGGGCCGGGGTCGTGGATACGGTGGGAGGAAATATCCTGGCGACCGCCATTAAATCTACCCTGCCGTACGGATATGTGGCCACCTGCGGGAATGCCGCCTCAGGGGATCTCCCGACCACGGTGTATCCGTTCATCCTCCGAGGGGTGAGTCTTTTGGGGATTGCCTCCGCCAATTGCCCCATGCCTCTGCGCAAACAAATCTGGCATCTGCTGGGCAGTGAATGGAAGTTGAATAACCTGGAAACAATTGCCCGGGAAGTCTCGCTCCAGGACCTGAATCCGGAAATCGACCGGATTTTGCACGGTCAGCAGGTGGGACGGGTAGTGGTGAACCTGGTGGATTGACGGGAATCAGCAGGCATAATCGGAGTTCGAACCGTCCCCGATCACAGTGCGCTCTCCCGAAGCAGAACGAAGAGCGCGAAGATCTCCGTATGGGCGGAATCGATTTCCACCCCATGCGCGGGACCCAAACTGCGGTCAATCACATAATAAGCACCACCGGAACGCGGCATCGCGGTGGCCAGCTCCACTTTGCTGAAGACGGTAGGTAAAATGCAGATGCCTGCTGCGAGATATACCAGAAGAATCGAGGACCCGACTTTGCTGTAAATCAACCCCGGCAACAAGAACAGACCGGAAGCAAGCATGCCGGCAATTCCGAAGGCGAACACGGTTCTCAGAGTGAAATGTTTCTGCAGGATTTTTTCACCATATCACGCCTCCCGTCATTCGTGATAATTCGCGTGCATTCGTGGCTTTGTTATTGGTCTTTAATATGATAAGGTACATAATATTTCCCACCTATTTTCACCTGCTTATTTGATAGAACCCCCAAGCCTTCCATCCGGGATCCGGCGGATGTACTGATACCTGTACAGTTTGCGATTATTTTCTGCTCCGGATGAAGTGCAGATCAGATGGGCAAATCACGCGGGCGTCTTCAATGCACTTCGGCGGCCTCTGTTACATATTTTTTAATCTGTGTGTATCCACTGTTTCTGTGTTCATCCGCGTGCTATTACTATACTCTGCCGGGCGATGAATACTCCCGGATAAACCGCATCAAACCCTACATAAAACTCTCTTCCCCGAATCGTCGCCGCAGAAAGTACATGAACACAACGAACACCACGCCAACGATGAATCCGGCCACGGCATCGATAGCATAATGATAGGAGAGGTAGACGGTGGAAAAAATAAGGCTGACGGTGAACACGCTGGCCCCCATCGCCAATTTCTTATTATATCGGTAGAGCCACACCCAGGCGAGCACGGCCACCGAGACGTGGGAACTGGGCATCGCACCGCCCGGAGAATCACCGACTTTGTAGAGAATTTTCATCAACGGGATAAAGATCACTCCGTCCGGGAACCGGGCCAGATGCAGGTCGATGGGGCCGACCACCGGAAAGATATAAAACACGGTATAGTGCGCCAGATACAGGACGCCGATGTCAAAAATATACTGTTTGTAATCCCGCACATCGGAGCGGTAGAGCAGGAGACCGGTGAGAAAGATCAGGATATAATAGAAGAAATAGGTGAAGTGGATGCATTCGGCGAACCAGACCGGCTGAAATTGGTACAGAATGTTATGGAGATAGTCGCCGAATATGGCCAGATCCCAGTATTTGACCAGCGTATCAAACGAGTGGGGGTGGAAAAGATGCCTCAGCATCCCGCTTTCCCAGTGAAGGTACGAAAAATAAAAGAAAGGATACCAGTTCCTGGCAAACCGAAAGAGCCTGTATTCCGGTCGCTGCCAGTATACCCTGATAATTACCACGCTGAGCAGGATCAGCCCCACGTTGGAACTGAACAGGGCCCAGCGCTGGTCTACCTGCTGACCGGTTAAAATCAGGAAGATGGCGACTATACTGTTATAGCACCAGAAGAGACAGTCGCTGTATCGATACCCGCCCTCAGATCCAGCCATGTGTTCGATACCAATCCACGGTTTTACGCGCTCCGGATGATAATGTATATTGGGGCTGAAACCCGGTCCGGCGCTGGAGTTTCTCTGCGGAACACAACCAGGCGGGCTGGGTCATTTCTTTGATTTTTTGGTAATTCAGAAAGGAGGGTTTACGAAGGAGTTTAATGAAGCATTCAGAGATGACCGCCGGAACATACAGCAATTTGCGGGGCAGCGGAACGGTATGGGTAGAGATCTCCATCACCTGGGCGATGGTGTCCTGGATTTCGGTCATGGAATAGCGCACATTATCGGACACGTAAAATCGCTCTCCGGTGGCCCTGGTGTGTGCCGCCACCTGCAGGAGCGCCTCCACCAGATCTTCCACGTAGATCAGGCTGAGATAGAACTCCGGTCCGGTGAATTTGACCTGCCAGCCCCGGGCCACCAGCTGAAAAAAAATCTGGACGCCGACATCCAGGGGCCCATACGCCACCGGCGGGCGAACGATACTCACCGGAATGGTGTTCGCATACTCTAACACGGTTTCTTCCGCCAGGAGTTTGCTCTCTCCATAATGGGTAACGGGTTTGTCCGGCATGTCTTCGGTCTTGGGACGAGACGGTGTTGTCGGTCCCCCGGCAGACTGCGAGCTGACGAACACGAATTTTTGTAATCCGGAGTTCTGCCGGGCAGTGGCCTGGATCAGGTTCCGGGTTCCGCCCTGGTTGACTTCGATATAGTGGGCCCGGTTCACTCCGGTCACGATGCCCGCCAGGTGAAATATCCAATCCTTCTGTTCCACGGCAGCGGTCAGGCTGTCCGGATTCCGCAGCTCTCCGTAGACATATTCCGGATCTCCCAGGGATTCCAGCCACCGGATGTTGCTGGTTTCCCGGATCAGGCAGGTCACTTCATGATTTAATTGCAGCAGAGTGTTCACCAAATGATAGCCGATGAATCCGGTTCCGCCGGTAACGAGCACCCTCATAGCGCTTGCTGATACACCCGGTAGGTTTTATAGATTTCCGCGCCGAATTTCTCCAGGGCATGGCGCATAGGATAGTTATCTTCCAGGATCCAGGAGAACTCTCCGGAATGATAGCCCCGCTCCATTCCGTCCTTGAAGGTCTGATAATACATCGCCACGTCGATCCCATGGTGCCGGTGATCTTCCAGCACCCCCAACAGGAGCACCCGGACCGAATCAATCCGCCTGCGGTACCAGAGCAGTTTGAATAATCCGAACGGCAACAACCGCCCGTTGGTGTGCCAGAGCGCCTGGTTGATATCCGGGAGGGTGATGGAGAACCCTACCGGGTCACCATTTACTTCGGCAATGAAGCAGACCTCAGGATCCACAATCATTTTGAGATCTTTCGCTGTATGATTGATTTCATCTTCTGTCATGGGCACAGCGCCCCAGTTCCGCCCCCAGGCGCTGTTGTACATGCGCTTAATTATGGCAACCTCATCCCAGAAATGCTTCATATCAAGGGGACGAAGAGAGAAGTCGTGCCGCTTCTTCAGCACCTCCACGCCCCGCTGTAACCGCTCGGGGACTTCGTAGGCCTCTTCAATGTGATAAGCATAGAGATCTTTGACTTTCCGGAGATTGGCGTTCTCAATGAGTTGCGGATAATAGGGCGGATTATACGGCATCATCACCACCGGCGG
>DATFLS010000681.1:0-17577 GCA_035267465.1 bacterium | reverse complement strand
AGTCGTCCAGATTGCGGGCATCTTTGCCAATAAAATACGGAGCCACCTGTTGAAGGAAAATGGGGTAACAGAAACTCATGCGGTCACTGTTCGCCACACCAATGCCCTCCGCGCCTCCCCGGGAGCGCACCCGCACCAGGTATTCCTCCTGGTTGGTGATGAGTTCCATGGAATCGATAGTGACCGGTGACGGCGTGAGATCCGGTGAGACCACCGTCTGATGGAGTGCGGAATCCAGCGCTTCCAGAGATGGTGCTGCGGCAGCGCGGTTCGGTGCCGGGTGAGCGAGGACTGCGAATGCTCCACTGTACGCCCCCAGCCGAAGAAATTCGCGGCGGTTCATACCCCTAATCTTCTCCTTGTTCATTTCTGCATGCATAGGACACGTATTGACAAAATATATCCAATTTCGCACCGAATAAACATGCCGAAATTGGCAGAAGCCGAATAGACTTTCGCACCAAGCCGCAATCAGATTACCCCATGCTGGGGTACCGAAATTAACCACATGCCCTGATCAGAAGATCCATCCCCTGGGGTACTACTGTATTTATGTATTGGAACAGGGGATTATTGTTGCCCGGATTCATTCTGAAAATCAAGGGCCACTGAGTTGATGCAATACCGCAGACCGGTTGGCTCAGGACCATCATTAAACACATGGCCCAGGTGAGAGCCGCAGTTCCCGCAGACCACTTCCGTACGCCGCAAGAAGAGGGAATTATCGGCTCTGGTCACCACCGCCTCGGAATTCAGTACGTCAGAGAAACTGGGCCAGCCGGTTCCCGATTTAAACTTGGTATCCGAGTCGAAGAGTGGCTGTCCGCACGCTGCACAGATAAACACGCCATCCTCGTTAAAATCCACGTATTTGCCGGTAAATGGACGTTCGGTGCCTTTCTCGCGCAATATATGATACTCCTCATCTGTGAGGATGTCTTTCCATTCCTGTTCGGATTTCTGTACTTCGAAGGCCATTCCTGACTGTCCCTCCTCTTGGTTCCGCTGGGACGACGGATCATCCAGTGCAAAACAGGATTGCAGAACGAACCCTGTTGCCAGGAAAACGCCCAGCAGCAGAAAGATTTTTGTCTTCATGTCTATCACCGTTTCGTTTCTTTTTTCATTCATTCGACTTATTCAAACTAAATATTTACCCAGTTTGTTCGATATAAATTACGTTGTGATACAAATGTTATATTTCCGGATACACAACCATCTCATAACGAGATGGCGGCTTTTGCAGAGATATCGATGAGATGCCGGCGCACGTTTTTTCTTGCTTGTCCGGAGGAACCGGCATAAAGTTAATCCATATCACAGCATTATGTGCAATTTTTTGAATATTTAAACAAAGTAACAATGCTTAGATTGGTCAGAGGATTATGATGTTTCGACACGGAAAAATCTTGATTACATTTGCGGTGATGCTCTGCATCACTCTCCCGACGTATTCCCAACAGGATTTTCAGGAGTGGTTGAGGCAGCAGCAGGCCTCGTTCTCAGAATTCAAGGACAAGCGGGATAAGGCCTTCACCCAATTCCTGCAGAAAGATTGGGAGGAATTTCAGGCCATGCAGGGGATGGTGCGGGATTCCAATCCCAAACCGGATGAAGTGCCCCAGGCGGACACCGGAGATCTCGAACCGCCGGAAGAAGACGTGATCCCAAAGATCCGGGAAATTGAGGTCCCCCGCCCAACACCTGCGCCGGAAGTGAAACCGGAAGCGGACATCCCTCGGGAAGGCACCCCCCTTCGGATGGCTTTCTACGGAACCGAATTACGGTTCTCTTACGATGAGACCATCCGTGGTGCAGTCGGCTCCCCGGTGGATAACAAGGCAATCAGCGCCTATTGGGAGAAACTCGGGAAATCGGATTACGAACCGCAGCTGGAACAACTCCGGTCCTACCGGGAGCAGCTGGGACTGAACGACTGGGGCTATGCGGTCCTCATTTATGATGTCGGCCGGGCCATTTATCCGGACTCCCCGAATACCTGTGTACTCTTCACCTGGTTCCATTTGCTCAAGTCGGATTACAACGCACAGGTCGGGTACGGCAGCGGCCAGGTGTATTTGCTACTCCCCTCCATGAATACCGTGTTTGATGTTCCGTTCCTTACACTCAGCAACCGGAAATACTTCATAATCCCATTGGATGGCAGGAAGCAGCAGATCTCCCAGATCACCACCTATGAAGGAGATTATCCGGGGACCGAGCGGGTCATGGATTTTTCTATTCGCCAATCGCCTGTCGTGAAAAATACTTTTACCAGGAAGACGTTCCGTTTTCAATATCGCGATGCCAGTTATAACCTCCCGGTGCAAATTAACCGGAATGTGGTGGATTTCTATGCGCTCTACCCCCAGACCGACATACCGATTTATTTCGGAGCCCGGGTCTCGGATGCCACCAACGGCGAGATCCTGACGGAACTGAGGCGGATCCTGGAAGGCAAATCGGAGACCCAGGCGGTAAATATCCTGCTCAGTTTTGTCCAGACGGCGTTCGACTATCAGACGGATCAGACACAATTCGGCAGAGAGAACTATCTCTTTCCGGAGGAAACGCTCTATTACCCGGCTTCCGATTGTGAAGACCGCGCCGCACTCTTTGCCTATCTGGTGCGACAACTGTTGGGGCTGGACGTCATCGGGCTGGATTATCCGGGACACATCGCCACAGCCGTCAAATTCAGCACGGACGTGGGCCGGAGTTCGGTGCGGTATCGGGGAGAAACCTACACCGTATGCGATCCGACCTATATCAACGCAGAATACGGTATGGTGATGCCGTCGGCGAAAAACAAAAAGGTGAGTATCTTTCAGATCCCCTGACCTGCCGGGAGGCCTGTGGATAAGTGTCGAACTCGGCTCAAGGCACTACTGTCGCCTGGTAGCCTGTCGCTCCCGGAGATTAAATGCTCAGCCCGCGCATGACGTTCACGCTGCCCTTCAGGGTGTCCGGATCCAGTGCGACATTCACACAGGCCGGCTTTCCGGATTCAATTGCTCGTTGAATCGCCGGTGCGATCTGGTCCGGTTTTTCCACCAGTTCCCCGTGACCGCCCAGCGATTCCACGATGCGATCGTAACGACTCGGGGCCAGGTCGGTTGCGGTGGAGCCTTCCTCTCCCATGATTGCGACCTGGGGATTGCGAATCTGTCCCCAGCCGGCATCGTTCCCGACCACCGAAATAATCGGGAGGTCGAAGCGGACTGCGGTGTCAAATTCGAATCCGTTCAGTCCGAACGCCCCGTCTCCGTGCAGGATAAACACTCGTTTGTCAGGATGGAGCAGCTGGGCGGCTATCGCGAATGACGGACCAACCCCCAGACAACCGAACGGGCCTGGATCCATCCATTGGCCGGCTTGCTCCAGCGCGATCATCTTCGAACCAACCGCTACAATATCGCCGCCGTCTCCGATGATCGAGGCCTCCTCATTAATAAAGGAGGCCAGAGACGCACACAGGCGGTGATGAGTAATCGGTCTGGCATCCGAGGCCCCCCTGGTCTGAAAGTCCTGCTGTTTTGATTGTTCCCTCTCCCGAATCTCTCTGTTCCAGGATTCCATATCCGGATGATCATATCTCTGGTGAAACGCGGTGAGAAATTCAAACGTGCGTTGCAGATCGCCGACAACTCCCAGACGAATCTTCCGATTGTTGCCGAGATGGAGACCATTATTGTCCATTAGCACCACGGGAGCCTCGGTATCGAATTCCCCGAATCGCAGGCGAAAATCCAGCGGCGTGCCGGCGATGAGAATCAGGTCGGCATTCCGGAAGGCATATTTTCTGGTGTGCTGATAAAAATTGGGGTGATGAGAAGGTACAGCGCCCCGTGCCATCCCATTCAGGAAAACCGGGATGTGTGTCTCGGAAGCCCAATTCAGGAGTGCCGATTCGGCTTCATCCCACCAGATATTGCTGCCCGCCAGCAGGACAGGTTGGTGCGCCGCCCGGATCAATGCTCCCAGTTCGCTCAGGGTCTGTTCCGGGGCTTCGGGATGGGCATCGGCTAAAAACGGACTATACGTAATCACATCTTTCGGAGAGAGCATCTCCATCAACACATCGATAGGAATCTCCAGAAATACCGGCCCGGTGGGAGGAGTAAGCGCATGTCGAATCGCGGTCTGGGTATACTCCGCAATTCTCACCGGATCGGTAACAGTATCGGCCCACTTGGTGATGGATCGCACTGCGTCTAACTGGTTCATCTCCTGGAGCGCCCCCCGGTTCCATTCATCGTGCGGCGCCATTCCTGCCAGAATAAGTACCGGAGAATTTGCGTAATAGGCATTGGTGATTCCTGTCACGGCATCGGTAACACCCGGACCGGCGGTGACAATCGCAACTCCCGGATTACGGGTGAGTCTGGCATAGGCATCGGCGGCATGCACTGCGGCCTGCTCATGCCGGTGATCAATCACCCGGATCCCCTCCGACGCACATGCCAGGTAAATCGGAGCGATATGCCCGCCACACAGAGTAAATACATGCCGCACTCCGACCGCGTGAAGCAGGGGAGCAATTTGCTGTCCTCCATGGATTTTCGACGAGAACTTCACATTATATTGAATTACTTTTTGTGTGATTTTTTGCTTAAGAGTCATACAGATCTCCCGATATTGTTAGTACGGATTGCTGTCGAATGAAGATACAATATAGAGAATTATTATTGGTTGTTAATCAATTTTAATAAATGCCTATTGATTTTTCACAATTTTGGGAGTATGGTTAGGTAGAAGCGATTTTTATCAATAGAATATCTAAACGATGAATTAGAATTCTCCGCAATGAGTCTCATTATGTGAAATGATCACGCCATTTTAAATTGATATACTACTATTCATCGGCAGCCCGGTAAGATTCTGATACGAGTACACTCCTCGAGATGCTGCCCCTGAACAGAGTTTACAGAAGGAAGTGTCCTATGTCCGAGCGATATGACTTTATCAGTGGAATTTATAATTACTGTGATTATGTGTGTGAGAAGTGCGCTTTCACGCAGCGTTGTTATCTGTATTGGTCTGAAAATCACCCGGAAGAAGATGCGAATCCGCTGGAAACGGATATTGAGGATTTAGTGGATAACTATGAAGAGTTCGAAGACGATTTCGAAGAAGATGAAGACTTTTTTGCCGATTTTCGAGATACCGATTCCGAGCGGCGGACGCAGGAAATCATCGCGCCTTCGGTGCGGATCGTCGAACTGTTGGATCCCGTGATGGAAGAGCTGGCAGTACGTACGGATATTCCGGCCGGCGCACAACAGGGGATATCGCTGGTCCTGGAAAATTATCTGCTGATCACTGTAAAATACTACCGGGCGGTACATCAAACGGATTTTAATGAGAATGCGGAGATCGATCATATCGGCATGTACAGTTATATGGATACCGAAATGACCCTGCTGGCGCTGAAAGCCTTCAACTGGAATCTCCGGAATGGACTGAATATACTTCCAAAATACTTTCCCGAGTATCTGGACCAGTTCACAGCAACCATGGAACTGAGTCGGTTAATCGAGGAGAGAATTGATACCGAATTGCTGCCCGCCACCAGATCGATTTTGAGCAAACACTCCCAATCCCAGAGAGATAGCGGGGCATAACCACCCAGTCTCCTCCGGAAATCTGCTCCCAACCTGGCGTTTACTCGTACCGGGTAATCTGCAGGTGTCTTGTCAGATGAATGTGCTATGCAAATCTCTATCAGTCACCTTCCTAAGCGTATTGAAAAAATCCCCGGTGGAGCATGAGGAGAACGACATCGGGTGGCGCGATCACTTTTTGACTTTTCCAGATACGTACAATTGTTTTAAATTGCAGCACACCGTCACTCCCGTGAACGATGATCATGTTCTTCGGACGATTTTTCAGGTCATTGAATTCATGTTACTCCCGTGAGATTCGGACTCAGGCCCGGCGGTGTAACATCTCTGGAAAAATTCCCTCTAAATGGAGAAATCGCAAAAGTAAAGAACGAGAGCATGTCTTTTATCCAGGAGCGGGATAAACCGGAAATTCAGCGGATATTCAGTGGTATGCAAGAGTCGGTGGAATTAATTATATTCACTGATACGAACGGTTGTCAATACTGTGCTGAGACTCAGCAACTTCTGGAGGAAGTGTCGGCGTTGTCTGAGAAAATCATACTCACGATGTATTCGTTAACTGACGACCGGGAGAAGGCCGAAGCGTACCGGGTAGACAAAGCGCCCGGTCTTGTGATTACCGCGGGAAAGGATTTTGGGATTCGCTATTATGGTATCCCGTCCGGTTATGAATTCGGCAGCCTCCCGGAAGATATTATGGACGTCTCCAGAGGTGAGGCCGGGTTTACTGAGGAGTTGGCCCGGAACGTGGCACTGATCCGGTCGCCGCTCCACCTCCAGGTATGTGTTACTCCTGCCTGGCCCTATTGTCCGTCGGCGGTCCGGAATGCGCACCGGCTGGCCATAGCCAACACGCATGTCCGGGCGGATATGATTGAGGCCACGGAATTCCCGGAACTTAGCCGGAAATACGGCGTTCGCGGAGTTCCACGGACGATTGTGAACGACGGGTTTCATATTGACGGCGGATTACCGGAAGATGTCTTTATACATCAAATGATCGAGCATGTGCAAACCCAAACGGGAGCAACTACACAGGAATGAAAAATTTATCCTTGGAGGAAGAGCAGGAACTCGTGATGAAGGCGAAGGAGGGCGACAAGGTTTCCCTGGCTCGTCTGGTGGATACCTATCAGGAGCCTATCTATAATACTGCTCTCAAGATGACCAAGAATCGGGAAGATGCGGAAGACGTCCTGCAGGAAACTTTCGTGACGATGGTGGAAAAGCTACACCAATTCCGTGGAGACGCCCGGTTGTATACGTGGTTGTACCGGATTGCAGTGAATAATGTGTACAAGCGGACCCGGACCAAACAGAAACACGAAGCCATGGACATAAACGATCCGGACGTGCAGCAGATCCACGGAGCCGATCTCAGCGAATGGCCAGAAACAGCGCAATTACTCGGGGAACGGGAATGGATCCGCGATGTTCTGGCGGACGCCCTGGATGAACTGCCTGAGAAGTACCGGACGATTTTCGTATTGCGGGATGTTCAGGGTTTATCTATCAAGGAAACACAGGAAATACTGGGCATTTCAGAGAGCAATGTGAAGGTGCGCCTGATGCGTGCCCGGAATTATCTGCGTGACAAATTGTCTACCTCATTGGAGGAAGGAGTGCATTATGACCAGGGAACTTAGTCATAAGGAAACATTCCATAAATTATGTGATGACCTCAGCACGGATATCGATGCGGAACTGTGTGACGAAGTGAAGGAACACATCAAGGATTGCCCGGATTGTAAGATATACGTAGACACGTTGCGGCAGACCGTCTATCTCTATCGTGGAGAACAGGAGCAGGAAGAAGGGATCCCCGCAGAGGTCTCTGATCGATTATTCAAAGTCCTGAAGCTGGATGACATTCGGGAGAAACTGAAGGAAGCTTCCTGAGTCCCGACCGGTCAGAGTTTCAGCCGGAGCGAGACTATGTTCACAGGCCGGTTTATGGTTTGGAGCCGGTCCAGAGAGGACAGAACAACCAGAGTACCATCGAGAAGGTAAAAAAAATGGACGATAAAAAGATTGCTGTCAGTACCAACGATTTTAAGAAACTCTCCGGTAATACTTTTGGCAAGAGCCACTATTATCAGATATTTCAGATGGATGATCCGGAGTTCGAAGTGATGGACACCCGGGAAAATGTTTTATTCCGGCAGGTGTGTGATCTGACGGGACGCATCGAACACCTCCATGGGTTGTTGGGGGATGTGAGATATCTGATCGGTAACCAGTTCCAGCAGGATGTGAAGCAAAGTTTACAGGATCTGGGGCATGAAACTATTGAGGCCGCCCCCGACAGTATCCCGGAAGTGCTGGAACAGTTTCGTGCATCGTGGCAAGAAACGCAATAAGCGAACAGAAAGGATTATCTATAGTGGAATTCATTCGTAAACCATGGGTCAAATATGCTCTGATAGCGCTGGTGGTTGGAATTTTCGCATGGCAGGTCGTCGGGCGTTCGATGTCCGATTCCGGCGCTGCGCCGAATTTCACCCTGACCAATCAGGATGGCGAGCAAATCAGTCTCAGCGATTACCGCGGACAGGTAGTGATACTCGATTTCTGGGCGACCTGGTGTCCCCCCTGCAAAGCCGAAATTCCGGGGTTCGTCAACCTGCACAATGAACACAAAGATGATGGGCTCGCTATCATCGGCGTGTCCCTGGACCGGAACGGTTGGAATGATGTGCGACCCTTCCTGAAAAATTACGAGGTGGACTATCCGGTGGTACTGGGTAATATGGATCTGGTGGAAGCGTACGGTGGCATCCGGAGTATTCCCACCACCTTTGTGCTTGATAAACAAGGTAAAGTCCATAAAAAATATGTGGGATACCGTCCCGAACAAGTGTTCGAGGGTGATTTTCGCGCACTGCAATAGCAGAGAAGGCAGTTCTCGCCCGACCTGAGCCAGCAGAATAGTCTTCTCCCATAGATACAGTTGCAACGGGGTGTAGAGCTCGAGTGCCTCAATACAGGTTAGTTCCAACTGTGGCAGTGATCTCCCGATGAATGTATGTTTGGACCGAGTCCCCCGTATTCTCAATTTCGATAATCAGTTTTCTCCTCTTTTCCGATTACTATTCGGAAACTGGGTATTGCACTAATCTGATAGAAATAGTATATATGTAATGTATGGCACTCTCTGGGTTTGCTCATTACATTGTAAACAAAAGAAAAACACCACCATAGATCAAAGAGGATTGTTTGGGCTGCTGGGGTAATACTCGCGGAGTAGCATGTATCCGTCACTGTATGTACGGCCTAATCAAGATGGAATAGTATTTGAACACAAATTAATATGTAGTACGTGGCAGGCCTTTTATTCTATGCATCATTAATCGTAATGAGAATCTACCCATTAAGGAAAGGAGTGCGTTATGGCTAACATTTTCAAGAAGTTGGAAGCCATTCTACCGGACATTCGCCAGGAACGGATGGATTTGCTGAAGGAGCACGGTGAGAAAAAATTATCGGAATGTTCCGTGCAGCAGGCACATGGCGGGATGCGGGGAGTGAAATCGATGATCTGCGATACTTCTCTGGTCGTGCCTGATAAGGGATTAATTATCCGCGGGCACCCGCTTCTAGAGATTCAGGACTACTGGCCGGAAGACATTTTTCTGTTACTCCTCATCGGTGAGGAACCTACCAAAGAAGACAGAAAAGATCTGCAGAAGGAATACGATAACCGGTCCGACATCCCGGGTGAAGTGTGGGACATGCTGCGGGCTATGCCGGCTGACGCCCATCCCATGACTATGCTCAGTAACGCTATCATGACCCTGGAGCACACCAGTCTGTTTGATGAGAAGTACTGGGAAGGGATTACCAAGGATGAATACTGGCGTTATTATCTGGAAGACTCGCTGAATCTGCTGGCCAAACTACCGGGCATCGCAGCCGGACTATACCGTATTCGATTCGATAAAGGCGATCCCATTCCCTGGACCAACGGATTGGATTGGGGGGCCAATTACGCCAAGATGATGGGAATCGAGGATGAAGATTTCGCCGAATTGATGCGGCTGTATTTGATGTTCCACTGCGATCACGAAGGGGGGAATGTGAGTGCGAACACCTGTCATACCGTGGGATCAGCGCTCTCCAACGCTTACTATTCTGTGACAGCGGGATTGAACGGACTGGCGGGCTTTCTCCATGGTATGGCTAATCAGGAATGCCTCCGCTGGGTATTGCAGGTGATGGAACGGTTCGATGGGAAAGCTCCGACCGAGGATGAGCTGGAGAAGTTTGCCAGAGAAACCCTGGAATCCGGTCAGGTGATCCCGGGATACGGTCATGCAGTATTGCGGGTGACGGATCCGCGGTTTGAAGGGTTCGTGCAGTTCGGTCGCAAGCAGCTGCCAGATGATCCGGTCTTTCAGACGGTAAATCGCCTGTATAAAGTGGTGCCGGATGTGTTGAAAGAATTCTCGGCGGAACGGGTGAAGGCAGGCAAATCGCCCATTGCGGATCCCTATCCCAACGTCGACGCAGGATCCGGTTCGCTGCTGTATCATTACGGCATCACCGAGTTCGAATACTACACCGTACTCTTCGGTATCAGCCGGGCACAGGGGATGTTGTCTCAGTTAGTTCTGAACCGGGCTCTGGGCGTACCGATTACCCGGCCAAAATCTGTGGGAACCAAATACATCAAAGAGAATCTGTAAGTCGCATACTCTCCACTTACCTACAGTCCGGAAAAGGCCGCCGCTGGCGGCCTTTTTTGGTTCTATAAGCACCGGGAGAACCTATTCCAGTGATTCCGGCAGAGTAACTGATGAGTTCTCTCTCCGGTAGTTCAGTATCCGGGGTGGGATTATTTTCTTGAATTCCATACATTCTGTGCAGGATAATCAACCATGACAGTGAGTAGGTATGCACAGTAGCGGTATGTTCAGAAAGATCGAATATTCCTATGAGCGAGCGACTCTCTGGGTGCGATACCAGTTATTCCCCGCGATAAAAAATGCGGTGTCTGATTTCTTTGTCACAGATAAAGCCCCGAATCTGGCAGCGGCGCTGGCGTTTTTCGCTTTAATGTCATTTATCCCGCTGCTTGTCCTGGCGGTGGCGAGTCTGGGGTATATTCTTGAGGGTTCCGAAGCAGCCTATGCGCGGGTTATTCAGTTTGTCGGCCAGATTGCGCCACATACGGTCTCCGATATCATGCCGTTGATCAAAGAAACCATCTCCATGAAGTATGCCTATGGATGGGTCGGTATACTTATTCTGGTCTGGATCGGCAGCCGGGTCTTTGAAATATTAGAGCAGGCCCTGAACCGGGTCTGGACCTTGCGGGAAGATCGCCCGTTACTCAAACGGACCGGGATAGCATTAATTCTGGTGCCGGGGATGGTGATTTTTCTGGGCGCTTCCCTCGGATTATCTGCGTTCTATTCCATCAGCCGCAACTTTGAGATCCCCTGGATGAATGTCCGGTTGGATGAGATCCCTTTGCTGTTTGCCCTTATTGGTCGGTTAATCCCCTTCATAGTGAGTATTGCCGGGTTCTATCTCGTCTATAAGATTATCGCTGCCACGCATGTCTATCGGAAAGATGCCTTTATCGGCGCGCTGACCGCCGCGCTGTTATGGGAGGTGCTGAAACGAGGGTATGACTGGTATGTCATCAATATCTGGGAAGTGAACGCTATTTTTGGCGGGTTGGGTACCATTGCCGTCTTTGTACTCTGGGTATATCTGTCCTGCATGGTGCTGCTGTTTGGGGCAGAAGTGGCCTATAACTGGCAAAAAGTCGAAGAAACCAGGGAAGATACCTACGATTATCTGGACCCCGACGAACAAATGAGTGGATTATGAAGCACTGAACTGAAGGAGAATTATCTATGGCGAGGCTGGATAGACAAACGGCAGTAATCACCGGTGCCAGCAGCGGTATCGGGAAAGCGGTGGCCTATGCCCTTACTGAGGAGGGAGCCACGGTGGTCCTGGCTGCGCGCCGGGAGGAGCGTTTGGAAACACTGGCACAACATCTGGATGCCCGGGGCCATAACACTGTAGTTATTCCCACAGATGTGACGGTCCGGGAGGAAGTGAATGAGTTGATTAATACAGCCGGAAAAGTGACCGGCAAGATCGATATTCTGGTGAATAATGCTGGTGTTATGCTGTTGGGCCGTATGGCGGATCGTCCGGTGGAAGAATGGCGTCAGATGGTGGAAGTGAATGTGATGGGCGCGCTGTATTGCATCAAGGCCATACTGCCGATTATGCTGGAACAGCAAAGCGGCCACATTGTCAATATCTCTTCCATCGCCGGCCGGCGGGTACCGAATCCGAATTCCGCTGTGTATTCCGGGACGAAATTCTTTCTGAACGCTGTCACGGAAGGACTGCGCCAGGAGGTGACACAAAATGGCATACGTGTGGTGTCTGTCGAACCGGGAATGGTGGATACGGAACTGGCAGAGCACGTGCGGGATAAGGCAATCCGGGAGAGTATTCTGAATATGCAGGATTTTAAAATGCTGGAAGCCCGGGATATCGCGGAAGCGGTCAGATATGCCGTTACCCAGCCTCCGCACGTGAATGTAAATGAAATTCTGATCCGGCCGACCGATCAGCAGCGGTGAGCACAGGAAGACAAGAAGTCAATACTTGAGTAATTGAATACTTAGATGCTCTGCCCTATGTGACGGGCCTTGTGTATATTGTTGCACATGTGAACCCAGTGTTTGGAGTCTTGATTTCTTCAATTCCGGTTTTCTTGAAATATTTTTCTTGACCGACCGGTCAGTCAGTTTTATATTTAATCGCTATGGTACCGAAAAAGATAGATCGGGAAGCACGCCGGCGTGAGATTTATCAGGCGGCGATGGCGCTGTTCGCACAGAAGGGGGTCTCCCGCACAACGATTCAGGAAATTGCGGACAGTGTAAGTATCGGGAAGGGAACCATCTATGAGTATTTCAACAGCAAAGAGGAAATCCTGGTCGCTTCATTCCACTACATGCAGGAGGAAGCCGAATCCTATTTGGACAAGGAGTTGCAGGAAGATGTGCAGGATCCCGTCGAATTGCTCAAAGGGTTTTTTGAGGGGTTTATTCGCTATCTGGAAAGTATTCCCGACAATGTCACCAAAATCCTGCTGATCTTCTGGGCGGAAGCCATTCTGCAGGATCCCCGGGCAGATCCCGCGGATATCTATCCGGCGCTCGACCTGCGGGCAATGTATGAGAATTATATTCACCTGATCAGTACAATAATCGAAAGCGGGATTCGGCAGCAGTACTTTCACGAACACACCGATCCCGCGAAGGTGGCCTCTGCGCTGGTCGGGGCAGCCGACGGGTTAATGCTGCAGTGGGTGTTGTTCAAAGATCGGGTGGATATTCGGGCCATTATCGATGAGTTTTTGGAGGTTGTCCTGTATGGAATACGAAGGCAGGACTGAATTAGATTTGCGAGAATGAATGGAGGCTGAAATGAAGCATGTCATCGCAGTGATGTTGATCGTATTGCTGCCAATAATTGCTCTGCAGGCGCAATCGGCCCGGGAAATTGTCAAGCAAATTGATGAATTATACCGGAGCGAATCCAGCTATGCGGTGATGGAGATGGAGATAGCGACACCTCACTGGGAGCGGACCCTGCGAATGCGAGCCTGGACACAGGGGACTGAGAGAACCTTTATCCAGATCACCGAACCGGCCAAGGAACAAGGTGTGGCGACGCTTCGCATCGGGAATGAGATGTGGAATTATCTCCCCAATACCAATAAGGTCATAAAAGTGCCGCCGTCGATGATGATGAGTTCCTGGATGGGATCGGATTTCACCAATAATGATCTGGTCAGCGAATTCACCTTGCTGGAGGACTACGATTTCGAGTTGATTCACCCGGACACCGCTCAATCGGGATACTTATACATCGAGGCGATTCCCAAGGAAGGGAAACCTATTGTCTGGGGAAAGCAGACTATTACGGTCCGGGAGGGAGATTACATCCCGGTGCGGCAGGAATATTATGATGAGAGCGGGAGTTTGATGCGCGTTTTGATTTATCAGAATATTACAGAATTCGACGCCAGGAAAATCCCCGCCGAAATGATTATGATCCCGAAAACCAGGGAGGGGAACAGAACGATCATCCGGTACCTGGAGGCGGATTTCAATATCAATGTCGGTGAGGACATTTTCAGCCTCCGGAACTTACGCTCACAGTGATAAAAATAGCACGCGGATTCACACGGAAACAAAGGCTTCTCGCGGATTGGTCTTGTATTTTTTATCAGTGTAAATCTGCGTGCTATTGAAGGAGTTGCCATGTTCAAGATCGCATTCAGAAATATCTTTCGCCAGAAACGGCGGACACTGTTGACAGTATTGACGATGCTGGGCGGATATGCGCTCTCTTCCATTTCAATCGGGTATGCGGACGGAACGTATTCGTACATCATCGATCAGTTCACCAGAACCCAGATTGGTCACGTGCAGGTCCATGAAGAGGATTACCTGGACGAGCCCTCACTGTACAAAACCATCTCGGATTACACCACGGTGGGACAGACCATCCAGCAGGTGGATCGGGTGAACTACTGGGCGCCCCGGCTGTACACCGGGGGATTGGCAGCAGTGGGAGATAACAGTTCCGGTGTCCAGGTGATTGGTATCGATCCCCGGCGGGAAGTGGAGGCGACCCGGTTTAACAGAAAGATCATCCGGGGACGGCTCTTTTCTGCCGGACCGCAAAAAGAAGTATTGCTGGGCAAAGGGCTGGCGGAAGTACTGGAGGCGGACCTCGGCGATGAAGCGGTGATTGTCTCCCAGGCGGCGGACGGTTCCATTGCCAACGATGCCTATGAAGTCATCGGAATTGTGGAGAGTGGCAACCAGATGCAGGACCGTTCGACCTTTTACCTGCCTCTGCAGGAAGCCCAGAACCTGTTCGTGCTGCCCGATCAGGTCCATGAAATCGTCGTGGTAGCGGACAACGCGGAGCACAGCCAGGTGCTGGCCCAGACCATTGCTGAGCGCCTTCAGGATACAACATTAACGATTGAGCCCTGGATGGAGGTGGCTAAATCGTTCTATCAGGCAATGCGGGCTGATGTCCAGGGAATGTGGATTATGCTCTTCGTGATCATTCTGGTGGTCGCCATCGGCGTATTAAATACGGTACTGATGTCCGTGCTGGAGCGGACTCGAGAATACGGTGTGCTGAAAGCCATGGGCACCCGGCCCGGGGATATCTTTCGGATGGTGATTTATGAGGTGAGTGTTATTGCTATTCTGGGCATTATCGTTGGTGCCGGGATCAGTCTGCTGGCAAATTCTTACCTGGCACAGCACGGAATTCCCTATCCTGAACCGGTGTCAGTGGGCGGGATCGAAGTAACGACCCTGTATGGCGAAGTGAATAATCGCAGCATGTACATTCCGGCTATTACCGTATGGGTGACCGCCTTCATTGTCAGTCTCCTTCCTGCGCTGAAAGCGGCGCGCATCGAACCGGCCAGAGCCATGAGAATACACTAAGGAGCGTCTGCCATGGGAATATTCATCAAACTCGCCTGGAGAAATCTGTTTCGGAACAGCCGGCGTACACTCCTGGCCAGCCTGGCCATCGGGATCGGTCTGGCAGCGTTGATCTTCACGGATGCGCTCATCATCGGGATGGAGGAGAACATGGTGCGATCCGCCACCGCCACTTTTATGGGGGAGGGCCAAATCCACAGGCAGGGTTACCTCGAAACCCGGGAACTGGAAGAGACTATCCATAATGTTGACACGGTAACTGCGATGCTCCGGCGCGAGGACATTGTGGAACAGTTCACCAAACGGACCATGACCCTGGGAATGATCACTTCCCCGGCCAACGTGAGTTCTATCAGTATCGTTGGCATCAATCCGGCAACCGAGCAGTATCTCTCACAAATTGACGAGGCCATGCAGCAGGGGGAGTATTTCACCGGAGATAATCCGCGAGATGTTGTTATTGGCCAGAAGCTCGCCGAGATCCTGGAAGTTGACCTGGGTGGACGGATCGTATTGACAGTGTCCGAAGCGGGGACCGGAGATCTTTCCCAGGATATGTTTCGCATCTCCGGCATTTTTCAATTCGGTATCCGGGAGATGGACCGCGGGATGGCGTTCATTCGACTCGAGAAATCTCAGGAGATGCTGGGCTTAGAAAATCGGGCACATGAAATTGCGCTGGACTTTACCAATGCCGAATATGGACGGAATGAGCAGCTGCCCTTCTGGGACAAATATTCCCAATGGGGAAATGAAGCCGAGGGGTGGATTAAGGTGCAGCCGGAACTGGCGACCTATCTGGAGCTCTCTCAATTCAGCACGTATATCGTTGGCATCATTCTGTTTGGTGTGGTGGCGTTAGGGATTATTAACACCTTGTTTATGTCATTGCATGAGCGGATGTTTGAGTTCGGAGTATTACGGGCAGTCGGCACGCGTCCGTTCGCTATGGGCCGGCTGATTATCTTCGAAGCCGGAGCCCTGTCCATCCTGAGCATCGGAGTCGGGATTATCCTGGGATTTCTGATCACCTATCTCACCACCCTGACCGGGATTGACTATACCGGGTTGGAATTTCTGGGTGTTACAATCCAGGAAATGATCTATCCTGTTATGGAACTGCAGCAATTTGTGGAGTACCCGATCCTGGTGTTCTTATTCACCACCGTTATCGGAATTTACCCGGCCTGGCACGCCGCCCGGATGCAGCCGGCTGAAGCATTGCGGCGGAGTTTTTAACTTACTTGATTGATTGGGGAGAGAGTAGAGCGTATGGATAAATCGTAATGAAAACGAAAAGGAGAGAAGGCAGACGGCAAAAGGCAGACGCATTTGTGAGGAACCGAAGGATCACCAAATCAAGGTTCGTAATTCAGGCATGGATATGAAGCATGAAATAATCGACAAAGGTATAAAACGCATACGGTGGCGAGGCTATCGGAGAATGGAGTAACGGCAGAATGAATTTTAAGGACTTCGGTTCTGAATCCGGCTGGTGTGCTTATCATGAAAATCTTAGTAAACACGTGCTTCTCACGTCTGCCTTCTGCCGTTTGCCTTTTCCTGGTTTAATATCCGCAGCAAACAAAGAAACAGATAAATTCGGAGAGCAGTATGGTATCTGATACGCAAAATGACGTTATCATCACAGAGGGGATCGAGAAAACCTACGAAGACAACGGGGTGGCTGTCCACGCAGTGCGGGGCATTGATCTCGCCATCGGAAAGGGGGAATTCACGGCAATCGTGGGGCCGTCCGGATCGGGGAAGACCACCTTTCTGAACGTGGTTTCCGGATTGGATATCGCCACCAGAGGCAAGGTCTGGCTGGCTGGAAGATTACTATCGGAGATGAGTGGCCGGGAGTTGTCGGATTTTCGTCGGGATAACATCGGATTCATTTTCCAGGCGTACAACCTCATTCCGGTTCTCACGGTTGAAGAAAACATCGAGTATATCATGCTGCTGCAGGGCGTATCCAAAGAGGAGCGGCATGAACGAGTGCTGGAGATTCTGGAGGATGTCGGTCTGACCGGATACGAGGACCGGAAACCGCCCAGTCTTTCAGGCGGCCAGCAGCAGCGGGTTGCCGTGGCGAGGGCCATGGTGGCCAGACCTTCCATGATCCTGGCAGATGAACCGACCGCAAACCTGGACTCCACTACCGGGGCGGCTCTGCTGGATATGATGCGGGACTTGAACGAAAAAACCGGCATGACCTTTCTCTTCTCGACCCACGATGAATTGGTCATGGAACGCGCCAGACGGGTGATTATATTAAAAGACGGAAAAATCGATGCAGACGAACAGAGGGCTGTGACATGACATCCGGACACATTATCGCATTCGTGAAGAATCGTGGTATTCCACTACTTATAACGGCGATTGTGCTCACCTCGGCTGCTGCGGGAGCGAATTCTTCGTTCAATTTCAGG
>DATFLS010000680.1:0-8704 GCA_035267465.1 bacterium | reverse complement strand
GGAACGTTCACCGAGCGCGGAATAGTCAGTGGGATTGCGTTCGATGATAATGGCAGCCCCCGGTCCAGTATGGGCATGGATGCCGGGGACGTGGATAATGACGGCCAGCTCTCTGTTTTTGTGGGCACGTTCACCGGTGAGATGATGGGGGTATTTCAGCATCTGGGGAGCGGCTTATTCATGGATCGTGCGGCGGTGCTGCAGGTGGCGCGTCCCACGCTTCCTTATGTGAATATGGGATTGTTTTTATTCGACGCGGATCTGGATCGGGATCTGGATATGTTCATCTGTAACGGGCATATCCACCACAATATCGAAGAAGTGCAGGAAGGGATTACTTATCTGCAACCATCGCAGTTATTCATCAACACAGGGACCGGGGTCTTCGAGGAGGTGAGTGAAGAGATCGGGGGCGTGCTCACCAAACCACTGGCCGGTCGCGGAGCCGCATATGCCGATTACGATCTGGATGGAGATCTGGATATCTTGGTGACTGAGGCCGGTGGCCCCGCCAGTCTCTGGCGAAATGATTTACAGGAAGGGAATGCTCTCCGCATTACCCTTCGTGGCCGGGAGAGCAACGCCGATGGAATCGGAACGAAATTACACGCGTATGTGAACGGCGAACGGATAGTGCGGTGGGTGCGGGTCGGCGGCAGCTACCTGTCCCATTCCGAGTGTCCGGCAACAATCGGCCTGGGAAATTCCACGGTGGTGGATTCATTACAGATCTTCTGGATCAGTGGCAGAGAAGATAAGTTCGTGAATATCCCGGCCAACCGGCATATCTCCATAACCGAGGGTGAAACCGAGTACGTAACCAGGGGAACACTGAGGTAGGAGGCGGCAAATAATTACTGCCATCCGCCGGGTATTTTTATATCTTTGGTAACAAGCAGGGAAGTGGTTCATCAGGAATAAATGTTTATTCAAAGCGACTCGCATCCGGGCCATATCCGGAACGGGAGGCGAACTCCCAGGTGATCAGTTTGCCGGTGAAGTATAACGAAACACGTGTGTTCCTGATTTTCGAGCCTGGGTGAACTTCAGCTACTCTGCTCCGACGTAAATGTTGTATAAACGAAACAGGTGTAATATGAAGGCCGGACTGACGTCCCATATCGTGGTTGTTTGCCTGAGCGTTCTGATCCTACTGGCAGGCTGTCAGGAAGCAGGGGAGTCCCCGAGAGACATATCGATGCAACAACGGAGAGCCCTGCCCGCCGAGGGAGTGTCTTATTTGCTCAAAGCCCAGAATGCCTTCCGGCAGGGAGCATACGCACTTGCTCTGGTTTACACGGACAGTCTGGAGCAGTATAATCCGGAACTGACGGATCTGCATTTCCTGCGGGGACGAATTTATACCGGGATGAACCGGGCGAATCTCGCCCAGGAATCCTACGAGAAAGCACTCGAGATTGATCCCTGGTATCAGGGCGCCCGGCTGAATCTGGGAAATGTCCTGCTTCGACGGGGAAAAACACGGGATGCGCTGCACGTGTATCAGGAGGCCATGGAGCGATTCCCATCCAGTGACGTTTCGCTGCAGATCGGCCGGACGTATGCGGAACTGGGTATCGTTGACAGCGCCCAGACCGCCTACGAAACAGCGCTTGAACTGGACAGTACGAATGTTACTGCGTATATGTGGTTGGGTCAGCTCTGTGAAGACAACGGTGAGTATGAGAAAGCCCTAAACGTCTCCCGGGAGGGACTGGAACTGAATCCGGAAAATTTGCGCTATCAATATCTGGTCGCCTCTCAGCTGGTGCGTCTCGGCGAGAATCCGCGTGCGATAGACTATCTGCAGCCGATCACGGAGGCCTGGCCCTGGCATGCCGGCGCGCATTATAATCTCGGCCAGGCACTGATACGAAGCGGACAGGAATCTCTGGGAGAAGACTATCTCACCAGAGCAGATAGCCTGCAAAAGCAAGAGGAACGCCTCGAGGAACTGGAGGGGCTGGCTGATATGAATCCCAGTGAAATTACTCGCTGGGTAAACCTGGGGAATGCCTATCGGAAGTCCGGCCGGCTGGAGGAAGCACGGGATGCATATAATATCGCATTGGGGATTGAACCTTGGAACGTGGCCGTGCAAACTGATATTGCAACCTTAACCAAATTGCAGGGCGATACCCTGCAGGCCATTCAGCGATATCTCGATATTCTGCGCAGGAATCCTCAATATGGGGATGTCTGGGTCAATCTGGGCGTGGCGTATGCCCAGACGGGAAGAATGAAACAGGCCAGAGAGGCCTGGAAAGATGCGCTGAAATACGAACCGGGCAATTCGATGGCTAAAGAATACCTGGCTATGACAGAGTCCCGGAAATAACCACACAGTCCGGTCCGGGGAGTATTATAAATGGCTTCGATTACATTCGGTTCTCAGGGAAAAATGAGAACAATATTTATCGTAGTAGTTACCTGTGCCATGACACTCCTCTTAACAGAGCAGTGCGGGACACAACATGATCCGGATCCGCAGACCGGTTTTCAGGATCCTGATCCGGAGGTGATAAACCTGCTGTACCGGGCCAGGAATCAGCTTCAGCAAGGCGAATATCAGCTGGCCTTGTCAGTACTGGATAGTGCCGAAGTATTTGCTCCTGAGTTTCCGGAGATCTATCTCTTGCGAGGACGAATTTACACAGAGATAAATCAATTCCGGACAGCCGACAGTATTTTACAGAAAGCCCTGGACCTGAATCCTGAGTATCAGGGGATCTGGTTCACACTTGGCCATAATGCGTTTCAACAGGAAAATTACCGTGAAGCATTGTCGTACTATATCAAGGAACAAGAAGCGTTTGCCAAACGGGGGCACCGGTACTCTTCTGAGGCACGTTCGGCGGTGTTAGTGCAGATGGGACGCTGTTACAGCCGGTTAGGACAGATCGATAGTGCTGTACAGATCTATGAAGAGGTCATCGCCGGTGATAGCACTCAGAGTGAGGCATACGCGGATCTCGGGCAGCTCTATAAGAACGAGGGTGATTTTGAACGGGGGCTCAAGTACTACCGGAAAGGGGTTGAACTGGCACCGGAAAATCTGGAATATCGATATTTTTATGGCTATTTGCTTCTGCAGACAGGGGACCCCGAGGTTGCTGCACCGGTGCTGGAGAAGGTCACCAGACAGCAGCCCTGGCACTACGGGGCGCACTATAACCTCGGACTGGCATTGTTACGGCTTGGCCAGAGTGAAGCAGGACAGGCACACCTGGCCAGGGCGGACTCATTGCAGGATATCGATTATGATGTGGCCACGGCAAAATGGACCGTTCGTACATTTCCGGATAACACCCGACGCTGGATTCACCTGGGAGATTTATATCAGAAAACCGGTCGGTATGAGGAGGCAAAACAGGCATATCAGACAGCGCTCTATCTTGAACCGGACAATTCCATTCTGCGAAATAAGTTAGCCAATGTCCATGCCTCCCTGGGGAATTTTGAGGAAGCCGTAGAGATCTATACGGCCATCCTGGAAGGAGACAGCAGTTTGGTTCGGGTCTGGATCAATTTGGGGCTGGCCTATGCAGCGGCAGGAAGACGCCAGCTGGCAAAACGGGCCTGGGAGAAAGCATTGCAGCAGGAGCCGGGCCATCCGGTCGCCGCACGGTATTTGCGGGAGCTAAGTGTTTTGGATTAATGCCCGCACAGGTAGTTGCGGTACGACCATTCAATTTACTATTCGTGAGCCGAACTAGTTTAGCCTGTTGGGGCTTAGTTGTCGCAAATAACTTACGTCATTATCCACCTTCGATGCGTGCAGGGCTGTTCCATTGGGTAAATTACTACCGACCAGCTCTGGAATACCGGATTTAGCTGCAGGTCAATGGGAATATATTTCATAGAAATTTCTGGAATCAGTCCGAATTTCCAGAGATTTCTCCGAAAGTGAGGTCTATTTTCCGGAAAATATGCAGTACGTTCCGAGAGTAATGGAGAGCGGAACTCAGTGGGTTGGCAGTGATTCCGAGTTGCAAAGTAGTACTGTCACTCGTGGTTTGCGAGCTGCGAACCCGTTCGACCTCCATTGCTATCAGATTGGCCTGTGCCGCCGACTGGTGTTCTCACTGATGTACTGTGTTATTCGTGTGAAAACACCTCATGAATTCTCATGAAAAATGAGTGGATACCATTGATGTGTGTTGTGCAATAACCTTATTCAGAGCAATTGCGAACGCTCTGGACACGATGAGAAAGAATTTATGAGAAAACGTGAGGTTAACGCAGTGTACTACCATGAAAATTTCTGTTGAAATATTCCGAATATCAGCTTTTTAAAATACCGAGTTAAGTGCTGAAGATTTCTAACATTTAAAACGGTTATATTTAATTATTGTTTTTACTTAGACAATCGGCTATCTTTATTATACAACATATATAACGGTGATTAAATGTGAAATAATAAAGCGATTCGCAGTGTTGGTAATAAAATTTAGCAATCCAAGTTTTAATTCTCGTGTTTCCGATAGAAAAATATGAAAGATGGAATGGGGGCCTTCCGACTCCAAGCAAGTCTCTGTAGAGAAGTACAGGAGGGTTGCATTATGGAACTCATGGAAAGGTGTCAATAAGCGTATGAAGAAAGTGACGATTCGAGATGTGGCGAAATATGCTGGAGTGTCTATCGCCACTGTCAGTGCTGTGATTAACGGGAAGAACATTGTTGCACCGGATACGCGTGCGGAAGTCCTGAAGGCGATAAAGAAATTAAATTATCAGCCTAAAGGCACTGCGAGAAATTTAAAAAGAGAAAAATTAAAACTTATTGGATTCGTAATTAAAGAGATGGATAATCCGTTCTTTGCGTCAGTGGTTATGGGGGCGGAGGAATATGCGAATAGTAAGGGATATTCATTATTAGTTGCACATTCCGAAGGTGATTATCTTAAGGAAAAAGGTGCAGTAGAATCATTTGTATCAAAAGATTTTAGCGGATGTATTATATCAAACGTCGTTGAAGATCCTGCTGATATTGCACATCTTTTTAATTTAAAAATGCTGAATTATCCTTTTGTATTAATGGAGAATATCCGCGGCGTGCAAACGAATGTCGTGAGCATCGATAATGTGAAGGCAACAAAAACCGCGATGCAGTATTTGTTTGATATTGGCCATTCCAAAATACTCTTTTTCTCCGGGCCCCCATACTCTTATCACAGCTTCGAAAGACAGAATGGATTTCGGGAAGCTTTTAGTGAATGCACGTTCGCATTTAATGAAAAAGACATGGTGATCCCTGTGGGTGCGCATATGGAGGAGGGCTACCGGGCAGGGATAAAGTATTTTAAAAATGAGACACGTGACGCCACCGCGATTGTCTGTTTTAATGATCTGGTAGCCGTCGGTCTGATTCGGGCATTGGTTGAACTCAATATACCGGTTCCCGAAGAGATCTCGGTTATTGGCCATGACGACATTGACTTAGCCAGGCTTTGGCCTGTTCCTTTGACAACGATGTCAACACCCAAACGAGAACTGGGGAAGAAATTAGCGGAAATATTAATTAAAAATATTGAATCTCCGGAGAATCATGAGTTTGAGAAGGTAAAGTTAGAACCGAAACTTGTTATCCGTGACTCTACAGCGGCAGTGTAGGCAGGCCAGTTCAGAACAATAGACATTTTCAACTTTAATAAAAATAGAACTTTAGAAATTATTATAATTTTCACTTGACATTAAATTTTCTTTATTCTAATATGAAATCAAACCGATTAGAATTAGATCTCTTATAATAAAATTAAAACTTACCGACTATACGTAGCATTCATACTAAACTCTAGGAGATGTGGATATGGAAAGTGTACGAACGGAGAAACCTAAAAGCCCTGTCACCAGAAGAGAATTTTTAGAGACAGCGATAGCCGCATCAGCGGCGCTGACAATTGCTCCGAGATTCGTATTGGGCGGTCAAGGTTTTACTCCGCCGAGTGAAAAATTAAATATCGCCTGTGTTGGTGCAGGGGGGAAGGGTGCAAATGACGTTGAGGGGGTGAGCAGCGAAAATATTTATGCGCTGTGTGATGTTGACTATGATAGAGCTGCTGAGACCCTGAGAAAATATCCGAAGGCGAAAAAATATACCGATTGGCGAAAACTGCTTGATCAGGAGAAGAATAATATTGACGCAGTTACGGTCACAACACCCGACCATAGCCATGCCATCATTGCCATGGCGGCAATTAAATTGGGGAAGCATGTTCGGGTGCAGAAACCGCTTACCCAGACTATTTTGGAAGCCCGAAAGCTTGCAGAGGCTGTTAGGGAGGCGGGTGTGGCCACTCAGATGGGGAACCAGGGGCATGCTGGAGAAGGGAACAGGTTAATATGTGAGTGGGTGTGGGATGGTGCCATTGGAGAGGTTCGCGAGGCGCACTGCTGGACCAATAGGCCCAAAGGATTCTGGCCTCAGGGTGAGCATGTCAATCGGCCAACGGAAATTCCGGCTGTACCGTCCAATATGAATTGGGATGTATGGGTTGGCCCGTCACCATATAGACCATATCATCCCGCTTATGCGCCCCATGACTGGCGGGGCTGGTGGGATTTCGGATGTGGAGCGATTGGCGACATGGCCTGTCATATTATGGATACAGCCCATTGGGCATTGAAACTGGGACATCCTACTTCTGTCCATGCCAGTTCAACCCCGTTCACTGACGAAGTCTACCCGCTTGGTTCAGTTGTGCGTTATAAGTTCCCGGCACGTGAAGATATGCCGCCGGTGGATGTCACCTGGCACGATGGTGGATTGATGCCCAAACGGCCTGAAGAACTTGAAGAAGGTCGCATGCTCGGAGAATGGGGTGGTGGTGTTTTGTTAGTGGGAGATGAAGGTAAATTGATGTGTGGGGTGTATGGAAATAATCCCAGACTCATCCCGGAATCCCGGATGCAATCATATGAATTGCCTCCCAAAACCATCCCGCGTTCTCCCGGCACATACCAGGGATGGATTCGCGCATGTAAAGGAGGTCCACCTGCGAGTTCTAATTTCGATGTCTCGGGTCCCTTAACCGAAATCTCATTATTAGGAAACGTTGCAATTCAGTTCGCAGATAGAAATCAAGAACTCGAATGGGATGGTGAAAACATGCGCGTGACGAACCTGGAAGAGGCGAATGAATTTATGCATCAGCAGAATCAATATCGTTTGGGCTGGAGTTTAGACCAACCGATTTAAAACTCCCCCTCCGCATGAGGTTGATAACCAACCATAACAAGGTTATCATGGGATGGGATTAGAGCGATATAATCCCATCCCGCCTCCTCCTGTCTCGCCGATGAAGGAATATACACAATTCAACATATAGAGGAGTCCGATATGAATAGGCGTCAATTTTTAGAACAATGTTTGCGTGTGATCGGAAGTGTAAGCCTGGTTGGAATGCCTGTGCAGAAGATGCTTTATGGCGAATATAGTGCCGATTTCAAGATATCACTGGCGGAGTGGTCCTTGCACAGGGCGATTCGTAATAATGAAATCGATCATCTCGACTTTGCTCGGATAGCCAGGGATGAGTTCGGTATTGATGCTATTGAATATTCAAATCAATTTTTCATGGATAAGGCGACGGATCAGGGCTACATAAACTCTATGAGGAAGCGAGCGGATGATGCAGGAGTACAAAGTCTCCTGATTATGTGCGACCGACAAGGAAGGCTAGGAGATCCTGACGGGGAAAGCAGAATGCAAGCAGTTGAGAATCACTATAAATGGGTGGAAGCAGCAAAAATATTAAATTGTCATTCTATTAGAGTGAATGCCGCAAGTGAAGGCTCATACGAGGAACAAGTAAAACTCGCTGCGGATGGATTACGCCACCTGGTTGATTTTGCCGACGATTATGAGATCAATGTAATTGTGGAAAATCATGGAGGTTTGTCCAGCAATGGGAAATGGCTATCAAGTGTGATGGAAAGAGTGAGTCATCCTCGATGTGGGACATTACCTGACTTTGGTAATTTTAGAATTAATGACAATCAGTCCTATGATATCTATCAGGGCGTAACAGAATTAATGCCATTTGCCAAGGCAGTCAGCGCTAAATCATATGATTTTGATAACGAGGGAAATGAAACTACTATTGACTATTTTCGGATGATGCGTATTGTAACTGGTTCTGGCTATCACAAACATGTCGGAATTGAATATGAAGGCCAGAGATTGAGCGAGCCAGACGGCATTATCGCAACGAAAAAATTACTCGAGCGGGTCCGGGATGAATTAAAGAATGAAAATGCGTAAAATTTTAATTCCAAGCGCTGAATTCATACTGTAGTCTAAGAAACCAAAATCTCAGGGTTCCAACCGGGAACACATTCTGCTCCTCCGGGAAATATGAATTGGCCAGATAATCCTGTTACTCCATAGAGTTCCGGTACACCAGCTGCTGCAACAATTCAAGGAATTCGTTATGGTTTTTCTCCATGAAGAAATGAGAATTCATTGTTAACAAGTTTAGGGGACAATATAAAATTGGCGGTAGGACACAAAATTACCATCATCATTCAGGACTATAAGGTTCTTGGGTGCGAATCTCTGTTCGGGTAATGTTCATGTGTTTGTTCCCTAGCCCGTGTGTTTCCCGATGGGGCATTCCATGGGGTTCTCAGGGGGAGAAATATCATTCTCGAACACATCCCCTTTAACGAGTCTCCACTGAACGGATTCAATTGACTTATTATT
>DATFLS010000679.1:0-5057 GCA_035267465.1 bacterium | reverse complement strand
GCAAAGATTTTTTCGGAACCGTAATTGTGTATCCAGATGATCCGTCTGTAATCCTGGGTATCCTGTCAAATCGATAATTTGTTCATTTACTCAGCTGAGTACTTTCCTGGTAAAGAACCGCAGCAGTACCATGAGACAGATGAGATGCACCACCAGTCCCGCCCCGACATGCAGCAGGTATTGGAGTGCAGTCTCCGATAAAAAAGCTTCCAAGATCCAGAAGGCCGGCGAGATGCCTGCCAGATACGCCCAGGGCGAATGGATAAAGTACCCGGCCAGCGGGGCAATCACATAGACGCTGACTCCCTTCCCCAATGCTAACCCTTCCACTTTATTCTCGGCAAAGGTCACCAGAAACATGCCCACCATCGGAGCCTGGAGTGCAACCAGGAACGCCAGTGGCAAAAATCGGAGCAGATTGGTCTGTACCAGCCCGGATCCTTCCACGAACAGGAATGAAAAAAGAAAGATACTGGTCGCCGGCGCCGCGAACTTCACCAGCAGATAGCCCTGCCTGGTGACCGGAGTGACCGCAATGACCCGCAGCAGATGTTCGTCCTGCTCGTCCAGGAGGAGAAATCCCATGATCAATCCGAAGAGTAACGGAAGCAGCATGCTGAAAATGATCACGATGAGAGAATAGTAGGATGACAAGTCAAAAGCCAGCCGTTTTAGCAGCACCTGATTTAACAACGGAATGCCGAATCGCATAATCAGCAACAACAGGATGGGAGCAACCAGCACCATTACCAGCATAGAATCACGCAGCACATTCCGGAGGTCCCCGCGCATGAGCGCCAATGCCCGTCTCATCTGTTCCCTCCTTTCCGCAGGATGACATACTTCCGGAACCAGGCCCGGACCCAGATCCACCCGAGCACACACCAGATGAGGAGTATTGCGACAGCAAACCAGAGCTGTGAAAGTGAATGGGATCGGAACACCGACTCCAGCAGCGTCAGAATAGCCAGGGTCGGGAACAGGTAAAAGACCGGGTGCTCCGCCAGTCCGAAAAAGTCCACCAGCGGGATCATGAAAATAATGTAATAGTAAATCCCCCGGAAGAAATACTCATTCACAGTGGAGGATCGCACGGCAATAGCCAGACCGATCAGTGTGAAAAAGATAGCACTGAGAAACACTCCCGTCAAAAACCAGCCGAGGTCCGGTCGTATCCCTGCTGTAATTAGGAGTATCAGGGCGCTCACGATCATCGAGATCCCGGTGAGCGAAAGGATTTTGGCCCAGAGATACTCCCACGGTCTCAGCGGTGTGACCGTCAGCGTATCCAGAGTCCCCTGCCGGCGTTCCATAAGAATAATCCCGCCGATGAAAAAATATCCCAGCACCGAGGTATCGGAAAAAATGAGCAGCACTGTTGCCCATCCCCTGATTGGAACCGGAAGGTTCAGCAGAATACCGATATAGATCACCGTGAGCAACGCATATGCTGTGTAAAAACCGTGCCGGAGCTGAAAGAGTATATCGTACCGGAGGGCTGACAGTGTTCTCATCGCAGTTGCTTGCCTGTGGTCCGGATAAAAATATCCTCCAGGGTGGCCTCCTGGCTGTGCAGCGTTTCGATATCTTTGTGCTGCAATATCTCCAAAAATTCCCGGTTCTCCGGGAGCCCTTCCATGGGAAAATCCACCTGGTTCAGCTGGCCATTCTCCCGATATTCTATGCGAAGAATTTTACTGCTGCCCCGGACCTTTAACTCCCGGGGCGTATCGATCAGCACGATCTCTCCATCGACGATAAAGGCCACCCGGTCACACAGTGCGTCCGCCGCCGTCATGTTATGGGTGGTGAGGAAAACAGTCACTCCTTCCTGTTGTTTTGCAGTGATGATCTCCCGGATGCGCCTGGCGTTGGCAGGATCAAGTCCGGCAGTGGGTTCGTCCAGAAACAGGAGTTCCGGTTTATTCAGCAGCGCCCGGCAGAAATTGAGGCGCATACGCATACCCTTGGAGAAGCTTCCCACCCGGGTTTCCGCGTCCTCCGCTAAGCCAACCATGTCGAGGAGGTTCTCCGGATCCTCGGTTTCGCCTCGATACAGGGATCGGTAATACTCCAGATTCTCCAGTGCGCTGAACTTGGTATAGAAGTTCGGGAACTCGAAAGCCACCCCGACCCGTTCGTAGTACTCCGGCGTGATCGACCGGAGAGCTTCATCCAGGACCCGCACTTCTCCCTGGTACTCATGGAGCAGCCCAATCAGGATATTCTGCGTAGTACTCTTTCCGGCGCCACTCGGCCCCAGAAAGCCGAAGATCTCCCCATGATCAATTGTGAACTCGAGACCCCGGAGCGTGGGCTCCGTATTGCCCGGATAGGTGAAAATGAGGTCCGAAACCTTAATCATCTTGCGCCTCCGATTCCGGAATCAATCCTGTGACCAGAGAAGTTCTTTGTGCACGTTTAATAGAATGCCGCCAACCGGAGTTTCGCCAGATAAATGGCAGATTTTCCCTCATGGCTTGAGTAATAGGAAACGTATAACGTGCCATTATGACTGGCGAATCCGGGGTAGCTGGTATCCCCTCCGCTGGGCAATCTGAAGAGATCCTCAAACTGTCCCCTGATGTCAATGAATCCCAGAAGAGTAGAGTAAGCATCTTCCTGCCTATAATCCCGTGTCCCGCAGAGCAGCGATCCATCCGGAAGCCTGATGAAATTCGGTCCGCCCAGCCGTCTGAAAAGCTTCGCCCAGGTCCACTCTTTATAAGGCGGAACACTCGTTCCGATCATACCGCGCTGGTCTCCTTCCTCTCTTCGCACCAGTGCAATCATGGTGTCATCCGGGAGAAAGCGCAGGGTGGTTTCGTTCGGCCTTCCGTCCAGCCGGAAGGTAGTGACATACGAATACCCGATGCCATCGATGGTGGCAACAAGTTGGACAGCCTGGGGTTCGACTCTCGGTTGGTAGATCACGCCATAGCCGGTACCCTGATGCCAGGTAACCCGCCAGAGCCAGTCGTGATCAGATCGAATGCGTTTATCGATAAATATAGGTTGCGGCCGGGAAAATTCCGTGCCGCCGGTGTTCGAAAACGCAACCCTGGGCGCCATACTCACCCGCTGGTTGCCGTCATACACCGATCCGCCCATAAGCGCCATGATCCTGCCGTCTGGCGCAACAGAGAGTTTGGGGTCTCGCAAATCAACGCCCCCCAGCGCCATGTGTGCGACCGAGCGCCAGTTCTGACCGTCGTCTGAAGCAATCACCCGAATGGTCCCGTTCAGACCGGGGACATGACCGGTTCCCTCCCGAAAACAGCAATACAATGTTCCCCTGAAAGACAAAATATCAGTGAAGGCATTATGCCCGGCCCTGTCCCAGATCCGTTCCACTGAAATTATCGCCTCACGCATATCAGGCGGCTGCGAGGTTGCAATCATTGGAATAAAGAGCATTGATATACACACGGAGAGGCGGAGAACTAAATCCCCGGTAAAACCCGATAAAGTCATGAGGCAATCCCTTACCATTTCTTGTCCGTTCCTGCCGATTGCATCAACTAATGTCATACTATAACGTGCCCAATTATATTCAGAACAAGAGAGAACCACAAGTACTCCAGAGATTTCTCGCTATTTTCTGCGATTTTAATGAAGGGGCTGCTCCCGTCAATTTCGGGCGTCAACACTCACCCGCTGTTTACTCGATACCTGCTCTCCTGCCAGAGTAACCAGGGATTGAAATGCATATTCGGGCAGCATCTCATGTCCGCCCTCAAAAATGGTGACCGAGATATTCTGCAAGTGATTTCGATAGACGATTTTCCGTTCGCCGATCATCCCGAAATCTCCGGGCCGGGGTGGTTTTCGATATTTGAGCAATGACAGGATCGCCGCATCACTGACCAGTCGCTCCTGATTCGTACACCCTTGATCGCGTATCACCTTGTTGTAAAAAAACAGGGAGTGCGTAACGGGAACGCTCCCGGTATAGCCATCATTAATGCCGGCGTAGATATCCAGTCGGGCGCCGGAGTGGTCCGGGGTCTTCCAGTAGAGTGGTGATCGGGTCCGGGCACTCACCGCATCGAATTCCTTTCCTCCACCCAGACAACCTTCAATATCATCGGCATACTTACTTTTTCGAATCCTGGATTCATAGTACCAGGCCTCCAGATCAGAAATAGACGCCCAGGCCGAAAATGCTTTCATCCGATGGGACGACCGCATATATGCGCCCAAAGTTGCATACCCTCCCCCGCTTACTCCGATAATAAACAGGTTCCCTTGATCAACCGGCGCCTGGGCAATGGCATAATCAATTGCGTCATCGATATCCCGAAGAGCCTTCCTGGAAAGACAGGCCTCGACGGTCCGGTTCGGTCCCCGGAAATCCGGGTGAATATAGTTCCAGTTCTGTTCTTTCGCCAGATAGGCCAGGGTATCCTCCTGGGTATAATCTCCCGACCAGGTGTGTAAACTCACTAAGAGCGGCCGCGGAGTCTGCCCCTGCGCCCGATAAAAATATGCCGGTTGGCTGGTGCTGTCGGCAGAGGACCGAATCCGGATCAGTTCGAAGGGCGTTCTCCAGAATGAGGCTGACTCTGCGGATAAGGCTGGGTCCTGCTCTCCGCTTTCCGGGAGTGAACGCAAACCCCATTTCCCGATTGCAATGCCAATCAACAGGGCTAGGAGGATCAAAAAGATTCTGACGATGTGTTCCTGCACAATACGTCCTTCAGATAGATTTGAAAGAATTCCAGTTGTGAAATATAGCCCATCTAGAAGACTTCCCATACAAATTCAGGGATCGCCACCGGAGAGTACTCATTCAAAGAAATTTTCCGTCGGAATCGTCATCAACCTCCTACTTTTCCCCTTTTCATTAATTCTTTGAACCGGGGATGATCGCGAAGCGGCTCCAGATCCGGATCGCGGCTGATCCATTCCCGATTGCCGAATCCAACCCGGAAGGCTTCTTCCAGGCAGTCCATGGCTTTCTCCTGCAGACCTTCCAGCGCATAGAGACACGCCACATTATACCGCACACTGGCATCCTCTACATCCAGGGATAATGCCCTGTCAGCCCATCGCAA
>DATFLS010000678.1:0-6063 GCA_035267465.1 bacterium | reverse complement strand
CGCTCCGGTTTCCTGTGCTCCCTGTTCAAGATATCTCTCGGCAGTACTCAACAGGGGTTGACCGAATGGAGGTAATAATTGAAATACCGGCATACTCATGATGAAGATGAGTACCAGCACTGCTACAGTAACCCCTGTGAGCAGATATCCAACAGTGGAGGGTTCTTGCTGATGATACTCCTTGTGCATAAATGCTCGCAACAAAATGATCATAGCAAAGATTTCAAACAGGAACTGTACAATGGCTAAATCCGGTGCCTGAAGAAATAAGAAAGCTGTTGAAACCCCTAATCCCACAATTCCAATGGAAATAATGGCGGAGAGGATGTCTCTCATTTCTAATGCCACAATCGATCCAATGATCATAAAAATTAATATACATATCAGCCACGTTTCAACGGGCATTGCAACCTCCGTACATTGGACTGGTTATTCATGGTATTCTTGTGTTTAATTCAGTTTAATAAATCCTTTTCATGAAATAACATGTTATAGCTATATTACTACACACCGGCGACCCAGAGAAATATTAAAAATCCGAGCACAATGTAGAGTAAGTACAGTTGAAGCTGCCCCGGATGACCTTTTTGAAAGAGTTTGGCCAGACCAATGGTGGATTTTGCGCCTACATCGTAGATATCGAAAAATTTCTTCTCTGCCGCATCATACAACGTGTGGAGTGGAGTCATATTCCGTATTTCATTGTAAAATTCCGTTCCCACCACCCGAAATCGTTCTTCTGCAGATACTCCTCCTAGATAGGTCTCGGCATATCGTACGTTCTTGGTCAGGAAATAAACCAGCATTCCGATCCCAAAAGCCACGGCGAATAATACTATGACAAGCTGCGGTTGATACATTCCCAGAAAATCGGGCGCATTCCAGCCAGCTTCGGTAATCGCAGGATAGATAAACTGTCCCAAAGGAATGCTGAGCGCAAATAACCCGAATATCACACACACCAGCGCGATCAATCCTGTAGCAATCCACTGGTTTGATGAGGTTTCCCTTATGTGACTTAATTTCTCAGGCCGCTTCCCCAGATAAATAGTGTGGATAAATTTCAAGAAGCTGGCCAGAGTCAGGGCGCTGCCGAAAATGGCCAGGATAATACAGACCAACAGCCAGATCTGATATCCAGCTGTGAGTGATGCAGCCGTCTCCAGGAGTCCCTGATAGATCATCCATTTGGAGAAAAATCCATTGAACGGCGGAATTCCGGAGATGGAGAGGGCTCCGATTAAGGCAGCCAGAAAAGTCATCGGCATCACCTTCCCCAGTCCTCCCAAGTCCTCGAGATTATTCGTACCGGTTTGCTTTTCCACTGATCCCAAAGTGAGAAAAAGACCGGTTTTATAAATCACATTGTTAATCATATGGAAGAGCCCACCCGCAAAGGCGAGCACACTGCCGCTTCCGATTCCCATAATCATATAGCCCACCTGACTGACTGCGTGATAGCCCAGGAGCTTCCTCCCATTATGCTGCACCAGAGCCATCATGACAGCCGTAATCACCGAGAGCGCTCCTAATGTGATCACAACCATATGAGCGACAAATGGGACTTCGAATAACGACATCATGATACGCGCCAGCAGGTAAATCCCAATCAGTTTATCCATCGACGCCGGCAGAAACGCGGTTCCCTCTACCGGGGCATCTTTACTGAAATCGGGCACCCAGGTGTGAAGCGGCACTCCTCCTGCCTTGGCAAAAGCACCGATAAGTAGCAGCACAAAAGCCAGAATTGCGCCGCTCTCGTTAAAAGGAATGCTCATAGCATCAAGAGACCACCCGGCTGAAGGCTGGATAAAGTGTAATAAGACCAAACCCATAATCAGGAAAGCATCACTGCCCCCGATGATAATCAGGGTCTTTTTGGCAGTCTGAGAGGTTTCATCGGTTCGCCCTAACAACGCGAATAAGTATAGAGTCAGTCCCGAGAGACCCCAGAACAGGACGAAACTAATGATATGATCACTGAGGGCCACTCCATTGCAAAATGCGATAGTGAAGGGATAGAGAACGAAGAAGGATTTCTCTATGACTTGTTGAATTCCCTTGATGGAAAATATCAATATGAGCAAGCCCATTATGTGAATAAAGAGCACAATGAATGCAGCAAGGTTATCAACAGTGAACACGGTGGTACCAAACAGCATGACATCTGAAACGGGCTGTAGTAATATCACAATGGCTAAATAGAGCCCGTACACCAATCCCAAGAAAGTAAGAATTTTGCGCAGCACAACCGGAAGTACCAGATTCACGATGGCTATACCTAAAGGAACCGCAATCAACAGGATAAGTGGATTACTTTCCATGGATTTCCCTCCTGACCTGGGCCGTTTTTTCCCGTGAAAGTTTCAGCAGATCTATCTCATACGGATTAAGGTCCGGATCGACAAGCTTGAGGGATCGTTCGGTACAGCAGTAGCACGGGTCCACCGATGCAGTGGTGATCAGGGCATCCGCCAGCGGGATCCCCTTGCAGGAAGCAGCGTATGTCGGAATATTCACATAGCTGGGCGCACGCACCTTATGGCGTATTGGCCGGTTAGTGCCGTCTGTGCGGACATAGTGAAACACTTCCCCGCGGGGCGCTTCGTATCGTCCGATGCCTTCTCCGGGAGAGACCTCCTTCACATTGTTCACGATGGCTCCATTTTTCTTCTGGAGATATTCCAGACACTGCCGGACAATTTTGATGGATTCTAACGTTTCGAGCACCCGGACCACCAGTTTATCATAGACGTCCCCGTTCTCCAGCACAATTTCTTCGAAGTCGATTACATCATACGCGTCGAGCGGTTCATCCTTCCGCACATCGCCTCGTACCCCGGACGCCCGGGATGTAGGTCCGACTGCACAGTAATCTATCGCATCCTGATGCGACAGCACGCCAACCCCTTTCAGACGAGATTTGAGCACCGGATCATCCTTGGCCGCTTTGGCCACCATGTGCATCTTCTTCTCCAGCATATTCAGGGTTTCCATGGCCTCCGGCACCGAATCCGGATCCACATCTTTGGCCACGCCCCCGACCCGCATCATTCCATAGTGATTCCGGTTCCCGGAGACTATTTCACAGAGTTCCAGTACCGGCTCCCGATATTTCCACGACCACATCCAGAGCGTATCGTAGCCGATAAAATGCCCGGCCAGTCCCAACCAGAGGAGATGGCTGTGAATGCGTTCAAGTTCTCCAATCAGGGTACGGATATAGGCGGCCCGAGGTGGAATTTCGATATTATCCACATCTTCGACGGCGTGTACACAGGCGAGGGGATGGGATGTGGAGCAAATCCCGCAGATCCGTTCGACAAGGTAAATCGACTGGGTAAAGGTTCTGGACTCCGAAAGAAATTCATGCCCCCGGTGCATCCAGCCGATGTCCAGATCGATATCGACCACCGTCTCTCCGTCCACGACCATAGTGAAGTATTCCGCCTCTTCCAGCAACGGATGATACGGACCAACCGGTATCGTATTCTTGCTCATGGCATCCTCCTGAATCTATACGGTTGATCGAGGTTCTGGGGGTGTTCCCTGGAAAGCAGCCGCTCCGGCCGGGGATGTCCGTCGAAGGTGATCCCCCAGTACTCCATCATTTCCCGCTCAATCCATTCGGCGCCCTTCACGATTGGGGTAACCGAGTTCATCCGGGGATTCTCTTTGTCGGTCATGAGCACACGCGGACAGTAATATGCGCCCGTGTCATCATCCGAGAAATGATACAGAACTTCTATCCCATTATAGACCTCCATGGCAGTAGCTGTGGACAGCCGGCATCCAATCGTATGGAACAGATATTCAACGACCTCCCGGAGATGGACATTATCCACATCAAAGTAGAGCCGCTTTTTTTTTCGAATCGAGCTTCCGATTTTTTCATCCATCACCGACAGGAACTCATCCATTTTATGCATTGAGCACCTCCATCAATTTGGCAACACCTGCAATCATCGCCTCCGGTTTGGGTGGGCAACCGGGGATGTACATGTCGATAGGGATGACATCCTCAGGAACAGGCGTGCGGTTATAGCTCTCCTTGAAGCAGCAGCCGGAGGCGGGACAGGCTCCTACTGCAACCACATAGACCGGCTTGGGTGCCTGTTCATAGATGTGTGTCACCTTGGGAGCTACTTTTTGATTGATAATTCCTGTCAACAGTAATACGTCTGCATGCCGGACCGATCCTACCAGTTTAATACCGAACCGTTCGACATCGTACCGGGGCGTGATCAAATCCAGGATTTCTATGTCACAGTTGTTACACGGAGAAGCACTGACGTGGAACACCCACAGAGATTTCGCCAGTCGTTTGTTATACCAGCCCATATTACACTCCTAACACGGCTAAAATGATTGCAATAAATGCGAGCGGAGTTGCGTATTTCCAGAAGAAATTCAGGGCAGTGTCAATTCGCACCCGGGGATTGGTGTTCTTGATGACGATCATTAACACCACGATGAGCAGATATTTCAGAACAGCCCAGAGGATGCCCAGGCCGGAGAGGTGAAATCCGCCCCAGAAGAGCAGGACAAGCAGGAACGGGAAGATCACCCACATCATGTAATGATTCAGTTTCCAGAACGCCAGCGGCCCGCCGCTGTATTCCATGAACGGGCCTTCCACGATTTCGGTCTCAGCCTCCGGTATATGAAAAGGCGGCAAGGTCATCTTCGCCTGAATGCAGAGTAGTCCTATAAGAAAGGCAATCACGCCGGAAACCGAGCCGACGAACATTCCCTGTGCCGTTTGGGCTGCAATAATCTCACTTAACTGTAACTCATAGCCCGCTTTGATAATCGGTACCAGCAACACCAGGATGAACGCAAGCTCGTCCGCCAGCAGCAGTTTGATTTCCCGTCCTCCTCCGATACTGGCATACACATTCCCGCTCGATGTGCCTCCCAGCACCACCATCACGGAGTAGACCATCAGGAGATACATCACCACGATCAGATCACCGGCAAATCCCTGCAGGAAGAACAGTGCTCCTCCGATCATAGTTGAAATCAGCACCAGCATCGCGAAGGCCACAAAAGGGGCAGCAACGAACAGAGAATGAATTCCTTCCTTGACAATGACCGTTTCTTTTCCGAGCAGCTTAAAGAAGTCGTTAAAATTCTGGAACAATGGTGGTCCGACCCGGAACTGAAAGCGTGCCGATACCTTGCGATCGACCCAACCGACCAGCAGTCCGAGTACACTGGTAAATAATAAGCCCGGGAAGATTAGCAGATAGAGAATAGCCGCTGCGATGCTCATACCCTGTCCTCCTTATGTCGCCAACTGGGGCTTTTTATGGCCAGATGATCCCCGGAAAAGTAGATGTGATTCTCCGGATCCTCCTGGTCCATCTCCACCATCCGAAAGCTGCCGTTCGGCGCAGTTTCAACACAGGCCGGAATATACTCCGGATCTTCCCGCAGTTGATTCAAACAATAATCACACCGGTTGGTGACGTAATTGATCACTTCCGGGAAAATGGTGCCGAACGGACAGGCTAACACACAGCTTTTGCAGCCCACACACCGCATGTTATATCGTTTTATTGTACCGGAGTCCAGCCGCTCAAGCGCATCTTTGGGACAGGCTGTCACACAGAACGCCTGTTCGCACTGCCGGCAGTAGGAGGCAAACTCCGCCACCTCCAGCAGTGAAAACTGTCCCTGATTTTTCCGATGGAACAGGTATTCGCACTCGATCTCCTCCACCGGAACCCCGGACTCAGTCAGTGAGGGGATGTCGATGAATAACTTTTTCATTCCCAGATCCCTTCTTCATTTTTGATCTGATCGTACGTGAAGACCGGTCCGTCTTTGCAGGCATAATAATTTCCCACCATACAGTGCCGGCATTCACCGAATCCACAGTACATTTTCTTTTCCATGGAGAGATAAATACTCTCCTCGGGATAGCCATAGTCCAGCAGATCCAGCGTACCGAACTTCATCATGATAGGCGGACCGCACACGATGGCCGGATTGCCATCCGGCTGGAGGTCCACCTGTTCCAGGAGCTTGGTGACGAGGCAGACGTCCTCGCTCCACTCC
>DATFLS010000677.1:0-5063 GCA_035267465.1 bacterium | reverse complement strand
TTTCGCCTTAAAGTATCGTTTTGCGATAAACCAGGGATACCCCATGAACTGAATCGCTACTGCTGTTGCGGACGTAATTGCGGGAACAAGATCACATCTTTGATGGATCGCTGCTCCGTGAGCAGCATCACTAACCGATCGATACCAATACCAACCCCGCCGGTCGGGGGCATGCCGACCTCGATGGCCGTAAGGAACTCCTCATCCAGCATCTGGGCCTCTTCATCGCCTTCCGCCCGGAGCTGCACCTGCTCTTCGAAGCGCTCCCGCTGATCGAGGGGATCGTTTAACTCGGAAAAGGAATTGGCAATCTCCATCCCGGCGATGAACAACTCGAACCGCTCCACCAGATCGTCATCGCTGTTACGCTTTTTCTTTGCCAGGGGCGAAATCTCCCTGGGGAAATCGATGATAAAAGTCGGTTGGATCAGATCCGGTTCCACCACCTCTCCAAACAGCTTGTCCAGGGTTTGTCCGTAGTTCAGATCCAGTGCAACGTCCAGATCCCGATCTTTGATGAGCGCCTGCAGCTGTGGTAAATCATAGGTCCGGACGTCTTCTCCCAGCGCGCCCTCCAGCAGTCCGAAAAACGATTCCCGGCGATACGTTTGTGTGAGGTCAATCGTCGCACCGTTAAACCGGATCTCGGTCTTATCTATCTGCCGGGCCACGGTCTGGATCAACTCCTCCACCATATCCATTTCGTACTCATAATCCACAAACGCCTGATACCATTCCAGCATAGTGAACTCCGGATTATGGTTCCGGTCCATCCCCTCATTGCGGAAATTTTTAGCAATTTCATAGACCTTTTCAAAACCGCCCACAATCAGTCGCTTGAGGTAGAGTTCATCTGCAATTCGCAGGTAGAAATCGGTGTCCAGTGAGTTATGATGGGTCGTAAATGGTCTGGCGGAAGCCCCCCCGTAGAGTGGCTGCAGCACCGGAGTTTCCACCTCCACGAACCCGCGATCATCCAGAAAACCACGGAGAGATTTAATGATAGCGTTCCGGCTCACAAAGATCTCTTTCACCTCCGGATTCACAATCAGATCCAGATATCGCTGCCGGTACCGCTGTTCCTTATCAGAGAATGCATCATACACTTCCCCCTCTTTTTCCTTCACCACCGGTATGGGATGCAGACTCTTGGTGAGAACCCTGAGCCTCTCCGTGAAAATGGTGATTTCCCCGGTGCGGGTTTTCATCACTTTCCCGGTGACACCAACCCAGTCGCCGATATCCAGGAGGGAGAAGGCCTGATAATGTTTTTCACCCACCGCGTCGAGTTTCACGTACATCTGAATGCGGCCGGTGGAATCCTGGATATGCGCGAAACTGGCTTTGCCCATACTCCGGATCGACATGAGCCGGCCGGCCAGAGAGACTTCCGTCGTCTCGGCATACGTTTCATACTCCTCCAGGATCTCCCGGGCGCGATGAGTTACTTCATACTGATAGCCATAGGGATTGATTCCAAGTTCAAGGAGCTTGTCAAGTTTTTCCTTCCGGGTCGCGATCAGTTCTTTCAGCGTTGTTTGGGTCTCGTCGGTCACCTGCTCTCCCCTATTGCGGCTGTTCAATCGTGTGCATTAGGTATGCCTTGACGAATTCGTCGATATCACCATCCATAACCGCCTGAACATTCCCGGTTTCCACGTTGGTACGATGATCTTTTACTTTATTGTACGGATGGAACACATACGAGCGAATTTGATTTCCCCAGGAGATATCTTTCTTACTGGCTTCGATTTCTTCCAGTTCGGCCTGCGCCTCTTCTTTTTTCTTCTGATACAGTTTGGCCATCAGCATCTTCATGGCATTCGATTTATTCTTATGCTGGGAACGCTCATTCTGGCATTGCACCACGAGCCCGGTGGGGATGTGAGTGATGCGCACCGCGGAATCGGTTTTGTTCACATGCTGCCCTCCGGCTCCGCTGGCGCGATAGGTATCAATCCGCAAGTCGTTCGAATCGATATCCACTTCGATCTTGTCATCCACTTCCGGATAGACGAACACACTGGCAAAGGAGGTATGCCTGCGGGAATCCGCATCAAAGGGAGAAATACGAACCAGCCGATGGATACCGGCCTCCGCCTTCAGATAGCCGTATGCAAAATTGCCAACTACTTCCAATGATACATTTTTCAGTCCGGCTTCCTCTCCCGGCTGATAGTCAATCACCTGGAACTGCCAGCCCCTGCGTTCGATCCATCGGGTATACATTCGATAGAGCATAGACGCCCAATCCTGGGATTCCGTGCCACCAGCACCCGGATGAATATTGAGGATGGCGTTCCTCACATCGTCCTCGTCATTCAACATCGCCTGCAATTCCAGCTGAGTCAGGGCAGATTTATATTCCTGCAAGAGGTTGTCTAATTCCGCTCCCAGCGATTCGTCCTCTTCCTCGATGGCCAGTTCCAGCATAATTTCCAGCTCTTCGTGCGCCTCTCGTACTTCCTCCCACATTTCCAGTTGCTCATCCAGCCGGCTGATCTTCTGGAGCATCTGCTGAGCCTTCTGCTGGTGATCCCAGAAATCAGGCTCAGTGGTCTTCATTTGCAAAGACTGCTTTTTTTCCGCGAGGGCATCGATGTCAAAGACACCCCCGGAGATAGTGATATCGATCTTCTAACGCCTCAAATTCATGTCTTACTTCATCATACATATAGATATTACCTCCTTCTTACAACAGTTCCTGGCAAACGGTGGCCGAGCAATTCACCGCAGTAAATTCATGGAATATATGCAGGTATCGGGGAATTGTCAATTGGACCGCATGACTCGGGTGTGGTGATGATTCTACTTCTCCGGACCGGACATTACCCGGAGTATATTTCCATTAATTCGTGGACGCACTCCAATCCGGGGAGCGACGGATGTTTCCGGGGATTGCCCGGCAATGGGCCTCTTGCCTCATACTCCAAAATCTTACTCCCGATACAGATTCTCTCCACTACAGAAGATCCACCGTATTCGTACGTGTGAATATATAACGGTACGTTCTTACAGTTCGTTCTGAGTGTTTAAGACATTAGTCTCTTTTATAGTAGAGAGCACGACATTGGATTCTACCCGGGTCACCCCTTCCCACTGCTTGATCTGGTTGATCAGATCATTCAGCGCGGAGATATCCGATACCCGTACCTTCAGCAGATGAGATGCACCGCCGGTAATCGCATGGCATTCCAGAATATCCGGGGTTCCCTGGATTTTATTCTCCAGCGCAGTGTTTCCGTCGGTTCGCTCCACTCCCATGGTGAGAAACGCGGTTACTTCTTTCTTCACCGCCTTGGGATTGACCACCGCCGTATATCGTTCAATAACACCACGCTCCAGCAGTTTATTCATTCGCTCGCTCACAGCCGGAGTCGACAGACCAACTTCTTTGGCAACATCCTGTCGCTTCATCCGGCCGTCCTCCTGGAGCAAGGCCAGTATTTTCCTGTTTATTTCATCTAACTTTTTAGCCATACTGTACTCCTTTCCTTACGTTTAATTATTTCAACTGTCTCCGGGTTCCCTGCGTCGATACAGCCTCCTTCACCCCAGTCACTCGATGGCGGCAGTGCCGGATTCACGCGTGCGGATGCGGATCGCCTCCCCGACCTCATAGATGAAGATTTTACCATCGCCGACGTTCCCGGTTGCCGCTCGCTCGATCATGGTTTCCGTAATCTGCTGGTATTGCTCATCGGTCGCCACTACTTCGATTTTGATTTTCGGAAGAAAGTCGATGTGATATTCGCTGCCCCGGTATAACTCTGTCTGCCCACGCTGACGCCCGAAGCCTTTCACTTCGCTTACCGTCATCCCGTGGACGCCGATCTCCGCAAGTGCTTCCCGCACTTCATCCAGCTTGAATGGTTTGATAATCGCTTCTATTTTTTTCATTCTTACTCTGATACTGCTGGGTTAAACATGTTAATTTGCACACACTTCATCCGGCAAAGGTCCGGTGTTTCTTTCCGACCACTCATCATCCCTCATCATTCTTAAGATCTTAAATCTTTTTTTGTTTTTAAAGTTTCGAGAAAAATTTAATTTTATTACTATCATTCCGTTTTAAGTAATGTAATCATTAATTCAATATCCAACAATACCTAATATTGCTTTAATGTTGTTTGCACTCTTCTCCAAAATCGATCATATGTCCTTCAGGAACGAACGTTATGATTCGTGGAAGTGAAAAAGGATCGCCAGGGTTCCCGGACCGGACCGCCGGCATATCACTGGGATGGGCGTTGCCCCCAAGTTCGGGTATTCGGGTATCTCTTCTGCCCCGAGTTGATGGCTATTGCAACGAGGATAATTTTCGCCGTAACAGTCGTCGCCAGACCTTCACGGAAATTGACGTTTGCAGAGCATATCAAAATATCAGAATACTGATAATTTGCAGGATAATTCCTATGGCAAATAAACCGACGCCAATGGCAGCAAAGCGAGATTGCCGGATCTCATTTTGGACATGCGGAAGTCGTTCGTTTATCGCATCGCTGTCCTCCGCCAGCCGGGATACGCCGATCCGGAGGGCCTTTCGCTTCGTTATTATCAGGCCAAGTGCCAGCATCACTCCTCCGGATAGTGTGATAAGGAGTCCGAATATATTCAGCCATTTGTATATCATAAAACAACCTCCCTGGCAAAAATTTCATTCCCGCCCATCATGATAAATAACCCTGGAGAAATCTCAGAACGATCATGATCCGCGTCATCTTCTGGCCAAAATAATATTATATTTACTTGCCAGTGCCCTCAGGTACCTTCATCCCATGTTGCTCCCGAACCAGATCTTCTGCAGTATATTTCTTCATATCAGGATAACGAAACTCGACCGGCTTGCAGGATGTCGCTTCGCCCATGGCTAAAACAGGACAGGTATTTGCCCTGAGGGTACCGCTCTTGCTTCCAAAGAAGATCCGTCCGAATTCCTTCATCAAATTCAATCCCCCGGGTTCGGCGCCGGCATTGCACCCGCTAAAGATAATGGTAGTCCCCTCCTTGACAAACTTCCCGACTGATACTCCTCCATAATTCTGTGTGAGGGTTTCAGCATC
>DATFLS010000676.1:0-2128 GCA_035267465.1 bacterium | reverse complement strand
GCCTTCTGCAATCTTTGCAGTATCCCGGACCGTCCAGTCGATTTCCGGATGGAGCAGCGAATCTTCCCCGGTTTCGCCGCTGAGAAACGCTGCCAGTTTCTGTGCCTCGGTTTGACTTAACCGGTAATTCGGCATGCGGATGGTGGGGCGCACACCTTCATCTTCATACCGCCGGTAATGCGGCGCCAGAATATATTCTCCTATCCAGGCTCGTTGATATCGGTCTCCGGCTCCGTATAAGCTGGGCGGGGTGTTGGTTCCTTCAGCTTCTACATCATGACAGTTGCCGCACCGAAGGGGCAGATAGAGATCATATAATCCGGCATCCACCAGCTCATCGTCGGCCGGTTCCGCAACGGTATACCAATCCGGTCCGGCGGTCTCCTGCGCATACTGTCTCTCGAGGCTCACTCCGGCGCGCCAGCCCCAGATGGTTAACACGACCACGGAGAGCGGCACTACCACTCCCAGCGCTCTTGCCAGGGGGCGCCTGCTGATTTTCCGTTCCGGATTCTGGTCATACCAGGGCAGCAACAACATGGCCAGAATCAGGAGACCCGGCAGAACAACGCCACCGACGACCTCGGCGCTGCCTTCAAAAATCCTGAGCAACTGAAAGAGCGAATAAAAATACCAATCCGGCCGGGGCACGAACGAGGTGGTGTTCGGGTCAACCGGTTCGCCAACCGGCGCGCCGACAGCAATGGCTAATCCGATAAGGATCAGCGTCACCACGGCCATGCCGGTAAAATCTTTCCAGGCCTGATACGGAAAAAACGGCTTATCCGGCTCCCCGGTTTCATCCGTCCGTTTCCAGGGCGGCGTGATCCCCCTGGTCCGGATAAAGTACAGATGGGCTCCTATCAACGCGGCAATGCCGAGAGGAATCCACAGAATATGCCAGATGTAGAATCGGTTCAGGGTCTTGATCCCCATCTCTGCGCCGCCCTGAAGTATTCGCTTAATGGCGCTGCCTACTATGGGCGCCAATCCGCCCACTTCTATGCCAACTTTGGTGGCGAAATACCCTTTCATATCCCAGGGAAGGAGATATCCGGTGAACGCCATACCCAACACGAGCGTCAGCAGAAGGACTCCGGCGACCCAGGTCCAGTGCCGCGGTTTTTTATAGGCTCCCCAGAAAAATGTGCGCACCAGATGGAGTCCCAGGATGATCACAAACAGAGACGCAGCCCAGTGATGTATCCCACGCAGGAACCCGCCGAAAGCCACCTGCTGTTCGATATATCGTACACTGGCCAGCGCATTCTCCGGCGACGGGGAATAGTAAAGCGCCAGCAGAGCACCGGTCACCACCTGGAGAATAAAGAGCCAGAGCAGCGAGGCGCCGAAGATGTGTGACCAGCCTACACCCTGTGGCTGGCGTTCGAAAAGAAAATCCGCAATGCCTTTCCAGAGAGGGCTCTTGGTGTCATCACTCATGCCTGTTGTGTTCCTCCTAACGTAATCCAGACGGTTCCGTTCTGTAATTCTGAGGGGAATTGCTGCAGTGGATCCGGGGGTGGTCCCGCAATTACCTCACCCTGCTTGTTGTATCGCCCTCCGTGGCAGGGACACTGAAACTCTTCCGCATTCCGGTTCCAGGCCACGTTACACCCCATATGAGTGCATATAGGAGAAAACACCGTCATTTGTTTCCCGCTCCGCAGAACATACACAAATTCGTGCTCTTCCCGTACCTGATATCCGGCCCGCTGCACCAGGGAATACTCTACCCGGGTCGGTACATTCTCCGGAACAGCGCGGAAGTCCCCCAGCTGCACCCGCTGGGTTTGTACTTTCTCATACAGCGGCTGCAGCAGATATCGCAAGCCCGGGATCAGGATAAGGGCTGCCAGGATGCCCTGTGCGCCCATCCACAGATAGAGCAATATTTTCCGGCGGCCTTCTGAATATTCACCCAGTTTATCGATGACTTTCTCCATAATATTCTCCGAATAGTGTTGGCTTGTTTGTGTAACTTACCCCCTCCAGTAGCGTATCTCAGGATCAGGAATAATATAAATCTGCCGGAACTTTCAAATTTGGATATAGAAAGTATCCCGAATCAGGCGTACAATTTCAAGTCCGGTGCGGATCACTGATCATTTACGAACGCATAATCACC
>DATFLS010000675.1:0-3887 GCA_035267465.1 bacterium | reverse complement strand
GTGGAGTCAACCCGACCGGGGCGCATCAACAAAGACCCTCGAGACCCTGCACGGCAAACCAGCGGCTCCAGTCCGGCTTCCCTGCGAAAACCGGCCAACAGACGGTCCGGATCCAGACGCAGCAGATACTCCATATCCCGCTGCCGGGCCTCTTTGAAGGGACCGTCCAGCAGCCGGACCTGAGAAAGCGGGAACGCCTTCGCTGCGATTGACACCTGCTCTTCCACACGCTGATGCGGTGCCGGGTGCGTGGGCGTGACGGCTTTGCATGTGGCAGTGATGATGAAGGTCAGTATAAACCAGATCAGGAAATTTCGTTTACTAAAGATGACGGGAGAGGATCGCATTGATCTGACTCCTTTCCTCTTTCCATGCGGATAATTGATGCTGTCACTTAAGTCATTGCTAACAAGGATTTGGCAGTGCCTGTAAAGTTATGTATGAACACTAAATTATCGCAAGGGGAAGTTGGTGGTGCGTCATTTGCCAGAGAGGTATGAGGCGGCGGGTTTTCATATTTCCCAACGGGATTCTCCTTAGGAGTCCTTCGGGCCTGCGGGACAATTCGGGGTAGGGATAGCCACTCCTCTCAACCCCAACGGGGATACCCCGGAAGGGATCCCTGTGAGAAATGGCCTGGCTTCCTGCATACCCGCTTTCCTCCACACAGTGTGGTGAATTGTTCAACCCGTTCCGGGTTGGGGTGCGGGGGATATCGGATCCCCCGGTTCCACCGGGGGCTATTCATATTGAAGCCCTTCGGCTTCAGGTGCTGGCCGATAAGTGGCTCTCAGTTCCGGCCGGTCCCCATGTCTATTCTGCTTTCCTGCGGGGGAATTCGGGGAGATCTGATAACAATAAAAAGTACATCACGCTCCCGGATTAAATTAGATCTGGAATGAGAGTAAGAATCATGATAAAATAGAGCAATCCATCAAGTCGCATGAATATATGGTGCAATAAAATATGGTCTTTCCTTATTACTCAGGCCAGTATGCATTTATCGGGACAGGAATTCTTTGATCAAGAAAAGGAGAAGCATGGCTGAACGAAGAGCGCATCCGTACTTCAGGCATTATGTGGTTTTTATATTTTCCATCGTGATTTATGCTGTAACGCCGCTGTCGGCGGAGGTGCAGGTTGCCGATGTCTTTGGAGAGAACATGGTCTTGCAGCGGGAAATGCCAGTTCCTGTCTGGGGCACGGCGGATCCCGGGGAAGCCGTTACCGTCAGCTTGAACGGGAGCAATCAGCAGACGAATGCCGACCAGTCTGGTCACTGGAAGGTTATCCTCTCTTCCATGGATGCAGGCGGCCCGTACCAATTAGAGATCCGGGGAACGAATACCCTGCGATTGGACAATGTGCTGATCGGGGAAGTCTGGATCTGTTCCGGCCAGTCGAACATGGAGTGGTCTGTCCGGAACACCCGGAATGCGGTACAGGTCATTCCCCGGGCCGATCATCCGGAAATTCGATTGTTTACTACCCGACACCGACCGTCCGGTCTTCCGCTGGCCGATCTGGATGCCGGATGGATGGTCTGTGATACCGGAAGCGTCAGGGATTTCACCGCTGTGGGATATTTCTTCGGGGCCGAATTGCACGAAGTATTGGACGTGCCGGTTGGGCTGATCAATACCACCTGGGGCGGAACCCGTATCGAACCCTGGACCCCGCCGGCGGGCTTTGATGCCGTATCGGAATTATCGGAGATCAGCGAGCTGATTGCCCGAAGTAATGACGATTACGTGACGGCCCTTCACAGCCTGCTCCCTAAATGGGTCGGATGGACAGACCAGGTTATCGATACCGGTGTCAGGTCGAATCTGCCGGTTCCACCGGAGGCGCTCCCGGAGCATGCCCTGGCCGACCGGGCACAGCCGTCCGGTTTGTATAACGGCATGGTTTATCCGCTGATACCCTTTGCCTTTCGCGGCGCCATCTGGTATCAGGGCGAGGCGAACCGGGGCGACGAGTTCGGGTATCTGCCCAAAATGAAGGCCCTCATCCGGGGCTGGCGGTCGGTGTGGGGGCAGGGAGACTTCCCCTTTTATTACGTACAGCTGGCTCCGTATCGTTACGACGGCGACCCTTACAGTCTCCCCCAAATCTGGGAAGCCCAAAGACAGGCCCTCACGGTTCCGAATACGGGCATGGCTGTGACGGTGGACGTGGGCAACCTGCACGATATCCATCCCAGAAACAAGCAGACCGTCGGGCATCGGCTTACGCTCTGGGCGCGGGCCAGAACTTACGGCGAACAGGAGTTACCTCATTCAGGCCCGCTCTATCAATCCATGGAAATCAGAGGCTCGGAGGTCCATCTGACTTTCGATCACACGGATGGCGGTCTCACCACCCGGGATAACCGGCCGCTGATCTGGTTCGAGGTTGCGGGAAGCGACAATATCTTTTATCTGGCAAAGGCCCGGATCGAGAATGACCAGGTGATCGTCAGCAGCGAACAGGTTGGCAGCCCGATGGAGGTCCGGTACGGCTGGCACCAGGAGGCGGAGCCCAATCTCATGAATGCGGCAGGACTGCCGGCGTCCCCGTTTCATACCGGGATGGAGTCCGAGTAGCGGACGGTTTTGCTGCCTGTTCTCAATTCACGCTCTTTTGCCAACCCTGCAGCTTCCAGCGAAAGTTGCGAGATGGAGATCACTGACTTTAACCGGCCGGTGGTCAGGTTCTGATCAAAACAGGGCGGCATTTCCTCCGGTGGTATAAAACATGTTCTGCGTCATTTTGTCTGCTGGTCCGTGCTGAGCCGTTTGAGCCGAATAACCTCTTTGGATTGGTTGTCTGAATTGTAAGTTAAGCATTTCATGGTGCTGCCGGACGGAACATTTTGGCGGGCTCGGGAATGTATTGGCTGATGAAAGTCCGGTGTATGGGAAGGATGGGCAATGTTCCGGGGATGGATTTGCAATAGCCGGATAGAGACAAGGCAAAGACGAACCATCGATAAACAACAACGCAAAAAGAAGAAAATATACCGGAGGATTTTTCTGCTTCTCCCGGTCGGGGTGGCCATTAACCTGACGCTCTCGCTGCTGTTTACCGATTCGTTTCATACCAATGATTTCGCCAACTTCGCTCCGGGATATTTTTTGCTGACCATAGCGCTCATCGGAGTGCCCTGGCTCACCAAGAGCCTTCGCCTGGCCAACTGGATTCAACTCACCCATCGGCAGCTATCTTTCAGGGAAATCTTTCGGATCACCGTAGCATCGGATCTGGGAGCGGCTATCAGTCCGACGGCCATCGGGGGCGGTCCCATTAAAGCGGCCATGTTGTCCCGGCGGAAATTCAGCGTCGGCGAGTCAGTCTCCCTGATGTCCGTCATGCCGGTGGAAGATATCGTGTTTTTTCTCATCGCTCTGCCGGTGGCCTTATTTATCTCGCCAACCCTGGGAGTGAATTCCCTGCCGGATTTGGAACTGAATCTGCAGAAAATTTTGTTTTGGGTCGGAGTTGGGATAGCAGGAATCGGAGCTATCGGCTTTATCGCCGCCCGGATTTTCAGTGAAACCAGAGTTGTGAAAAAGATTCGGGGCTGGCTTCGTGAGTTCTGGACAGATTTTTTCGCTGCCTATGACCTCATGATTCGCCGTGGAAAACTGCGGTTTGCCGGAAATCTGTGTATCGCAGGGATCCAGTGGACCGCCCGGTATGCCATCGTGCCCCTGCTGCTATACAGCCTGGGACATCCGGTGAATTTTCTTCAGTTCTTCATCCTGTACTGGATGCTGGCCTCCCTGGCGTCGTTCGTGCCGACACCCGGCGCCACCGGTGCCGCTGAAGGCGCTTTCCTGTTGGTGTTTGGTAAATTCATCCCCTCTGCTACACTGGGCCTGGCCATGATTGGCTGGCGGTTTCTC
>DATFLS010000674.1:0-6644 GCA_035267465.1 bacterium | reverse complement strand
ACCAGCTGGGCGGCAAAGTGGTCACTCTCTCCGGGTCGGACGGATATATTTATGACGAGGACGGCGTGAAGGGGGAGAAAGTCGACTTCATGCAGGAGATGCGCGCCAAGGCGCAGGACATGGTGGAGGAATATGCGGATGAATACGGTGTACCGTTTTACGCCGGCGAACGTCCCTGGGGAGTGAAAGTGGACGTGGCGCTCCCGTGTGCCACCGAGAATGAGATTCGCGCGCAGGACGCCCGGCAGCTTATTGATAACGGTTGCGTATGTGTGGTGGAGGGTGCCAATATGCCGTTCACTCCGGAGGCGGTGGATCTCTTTCTCGGCAACGGGATACTGTTTGGTCCCGGGAAAGCGGCCAATGCCGGCGGGGTTTCGGTGTCCGGACTGGAGATGTCGCAGGACAGTATGCGGCTCCAATGGTCCCGGGATGAGGTGGACAGCAGGCTCCATTATATCATGAAGAATATCCACAAACAGTGCGTAAAATATGGCCGGGAAGGCGATGCGGTGAATTACGTGAAGGGCGCCAATCTAGCCGGGTTTATCAAAGTCGCCGATGCCATGCTGGATCAGGGCGTGGTGTGAACTGATCCGCATTCCCCGGGCGTGTATTCACTTCTGTCATCAATCCGGATAACTCCGGTGCCTCACTCCGGAAAATATTCCGGTCCTGGAACGCTGGAAAAAGCGTTCGAGAATCAACCGTTCAGGTGATGCACGCAACGCACGGCCCTGCCATTCACCCCTCGTCCCTGTCATTCCGAACCCCTGCAGGCAATGGGCTCTCTCTCAGAACTCTTTCGGTATGTCTGCACCGCAGTAGGTACCGGACGCATCCGGAAGCGCCCCGGTGGGGGTGTCGTCGCAGGGAGTCACATAATCGAACCCCCGGATTCCTGACAGAGATCCCTCACCCTGGACAGCAGGGGGTTCGGGATGACACTGTATGAGTCTGCTACCGAAACCGAACCTCCAGGCACGCACCGGCTGACACTGTCTGAGGGATAATCAAGCCCGGACCTTCTGATTATGCGCCTGAACCATACCATCCATTCCCAACCACTCCCCCTGTCATCTCGAACACCAGTCCACCGGACCAACGATGAACCTGCAGTCGGGATGACGCACAAGGAGCCCGGCCATGCACTCTTTGCCGCTTCAACTGATGAGTGATATTAATTGTAGCCGATATGGTTTATATTACCGATAACAGAATTCACCATTATTCTGATTCAGGACATGGAGTCTGACATGAATAGGCGCGAATTTCTCAGAAAACAGCTGATCCTCACCACCGGGATCTTGTCCGGGACTGCCTTGCTCAAGGCAGCCGGATTTCACTCTTCACAGACCGCTGTCCAGGATACGGAAGGCAGGATCATGACTGTCCGGGGGCCGGTGGCGCCGGAATCCCTGGGAATCATGCTGCCCCACGAACACGTGTTCTCGCAGTTCGGCGGCGGACTGGTGGAAGATCCCGAGTACGGCAGGGAGGTTCTCTCCGGCCGGGTTGCGCCGTATCTCCGGTACATCCAGGCGTTAGGCTGCACTGCCGTGGCAGACTGCACCGCCGCCTATTTCGGTCGGGCGCCCGAGCTTTTACAGCACCTTTCCGAGCAAACCGGTCTCCATTTGATCACCAACACCGGGTATTACGGTGCGGCCGGGGATGATTACGTTCCGGAACATGCATACAGTGAGTCTGTGCGGGATCTGGCGCAGCGGTGGATACGCGAATGGGAGCAGGGCATCGGACAGACCGGTATCCGGCCGGGATTCATGAAGATAGGAGTGGATCCCGGACCGTTATCCGACATCGATGCCAAGTTGATCCGGGCGGCGGCCATCACGCATCTCCACACGGGACTCACCATCGCCGTGCACACCGGAGGTAGCCCGGAAGCCGCCATGGACGAGCTGGCGATCCTGCGGGAAGAAGGCGTGCATCCGAGCGCCTGGATCTGGGTGCATGCCCATAATGTGCAGGAGGTCGACGCCTTGAGCGAAGCCGCCGGGATGGGCGCCTGGATCGAATTCGACGGGCTGAGCGCAGACTCGCTTGAGCGGCATCTGGTGCTGGTGAAAGCCATGCGGGAACGAGGTCATCTCGACCGGGTGCTCCTCTCGCATGACGGCAATTCCTTTCCCGGCCGGGGACAGGCGCCCAGACATTACGATGTGCTCTTCACCACGTTCATGGATCTCCTGGCGTCAGAAGGATGCTCAGAGCAGGAGATCCGGCAGATGACTCAGGAGAATCCCGGGGAGGCGTTTACTGTCGGGGTGAGGGAAATTAGTTAGGAAGCTGAATGCAGGAAGAATAGTGTTGGATACGATTCAGACCGAATCCAGCGAGTCATTCCGACTGCTTGAACTGCAGAACCGCAGAATATCGAATGTTGAATGATGAAGTGTCCCATCACCACCTCACCGGGTAAAGGCAGGGCACTTCTGCGGTTCGATATTCGTCATTCAGTATTCGACATTCTCTGTGAACAAAAGCCCCAAACAGATACTTCCGGGCCCTCCCGACCCGTCGGGGCTTCCAGCGGTGGGTTCTCGCCCCCCCGATCCGCCATGACAGCGGCAGGTCTCCGGCCTGACTCGCTTTCCCACGCCACAGAACCGAAATACTCAGTATTTATTTCTCTGCAGCCTTTGTCTCAGAAAGGATCCCGTTGGGGCGGCCTTGGCGATCTTGGTGACTTCTAATCGGGTTCCTATATCAATTTGATATGCCGGTATATCAAAACGATCATCTATCCGGCAGGGGATATTCCGGAATCTGCCCGTAACACCTGCGACTGGGCAAATGCAATTGCATCTATTCCGGTGGCATATAACTTGCATTTTGTCTCTGAGATGAACCATGGGAGACAAACGACCGGGAGGTAAGAATGCAAAAGTATTTCATTTCAATGATAGGTATTCTGTTAACAATCGGTGTCACCGGAAGCACTCCGGCCAGAGATCTGCCCGAGACCATGAACCGGGAATACCGGATTGAGGGGGACCACCTCAACGTCGATATACAAATTGACGGCGGCGAGTTTACTCTGTCCCGAAGTGCGGACGTCCGGATGGTCCGGGTCCGAATCGATTACAACCCGGATCGGTGCAAGATCAACATTGCGTATGACCCTGATGACGCGGAGTTCCGTCTCGAGATCGATCATCGGCAACTGTTTCGCGGGGGCAGTGAAGATGTAGCAAAGATTCAGGTAGAGCTTCCGGCGGAGCCGGTGACAGATCTCGCCGCCCATATCACGGCTGGTGAGATGGAATTTATGCTGGGCGATCTGACTCTCCAAAATTGCCGGATCAAGAGCACGGCCGGGGAACTCACTGTGGACTTTGACCAGTCCAATCGGGTTCGGATGGAGCGACTGGTGATTAACTGCTCCATCGGGGAAACCCAGCTCCGGAACCTCGGGAACGCCCGGTTCGAAAAGGCGACAATTAACAGCGGTATCGGCGAGTTATCACTGGATTTCTACGGCTGGCAGGACTTGCACGGACAAGCGCAAATCGACCTGGATCTGGGAGAAACTACGATCTATGTCCCCCGGGAGGCCGTGACCAGGATGAAGGTGAAGAAAGCGGGGTTCCTAACGGAATTCACCTGCTCCAGCTGGTTTGAGCAACGAGACGGCTCCTATTATTCGCAGAACTATTCCGGTGGAAACGAGACCCTCGACCTGCTGATTTCTTCGGGGATTGGTGAACTGGAGGTGCGCACGAATTAAGGTTGGTTCGTCCCAGGCCAATCGAGAATAGCACACTGAGGTCCACGGAAAGAGTGGAATTACACGGATAAGAGACCCGTGAAACGTGAGAAGTGAAAAGTAAGAAGGCCGGACGGCAGGGGATGGAAAGCCCATCTGAAAGAAAAGAGTTATGAGTAAAGAGAAAAGAGGCCCCCATTCCCAACCGGGTACAGAGGAATCGAGGGGCATAGGAGCAGGCGAAGGGCCGTATAAAGTAGTGTAGGATCTTCATCATAGAGTTATTTATTCGCTCCTTACGTGCTTTTTCTGCAGTGATGCAGGTATTTATTTTGTTGGTGTGGAGCGGGGATCTGTGGCAATCCTCTTGTTCTGTGTTAATCTGTGTGCTATTTATGTGATTCTTCCGGGCAATATCCCATATTTCCTATTCGAAATAAGCAGATACCAACCCGGTCCCACAACTCTATCCCCCTGGCCCCCTTTCTCTTGCAAGAGAAAGGGGGGACGCAATGCGGTTGGTAGTGGGCTATTTCGTCCCTCCAGTAGAACCTTTGCATTTGCCGCAAATGGAACGGGAAAGAAGCATTCCCGAAGGTCGATTCGCTCGATGTTCTGAGCCCCCATCCCCCTTTCTTTGGTATGGATAATGCCGGGGTGGGTTGTGAGGGAGGGGGACCGAGGGGGTGAGTCCTCGCCGCTCCGGCCTGTTTAAACAGCAGCAGTCCTCTGGGATGGCCCGTTATACTAATTATATGATAGAATGCAAGTGAGTAACAACTCTGTACTCACTCAGGTTACCAGTAAGATTCTTCGGAGAAAGTATATCACCGGGGATCGCCAACTACACCCCCGTTGTCCCCGATTCTTTCATGATTGCGGATTCCCTCAGGTCCGGTTTACGGCAGACTCCGCACCTCTCGGAACTGTCGATGTGGATGGTGATGGGAGAATCAACGGTGATCCACCTGATACAGTCGGTTTCATCTTCTATCCGCTGGGAGTGCAGCCAGTCCCAATCCAGGATATGCCTGGGATTGCGTCTGTTGATGGTTAAATAACCGATGTGCAGCCTGGTGATATTCTGAAAGAAATGCCCGCCGAACGAGGGCTCGATATGGGAGCCTTCCGGATTGTATTCGACCATCACTCTGGCATGGGAAATCTGGTTCCATGCCACCGGAATACCCAGCCAGGGATCGGCGGATCCCCAGCGACCGGGTCCGATAAGCAGATAAGGCCGCTCGGGACCCACCCTGCCGTTGAAGCGTCCGATTTCTTCTGCAATATCCCTGGAATGAGCCAGCGCCGATTCGGCCGGCTTCACGAATATAATGTCCCGGATATTATTGAAGAGCCCGTCTCCCAGTGTTTTGTCGGAGCGACAGAAGATCTCTTCTTCGCCGACATCTCTGAAGTCATCCTGGTAGGTGCTCCGGTTCATGATGGCCATGGGCCGGATTTGCAGAAAGTAAAATTCGGGCGTCTTCGTGGCATCGTTATAGAGATTGCCGGCGAATTCTATCTCCATGGGACATCCCAGCGACGCCTCGCCTATGTCCAGCAGTTCTTCAAGGATGGCGCTCAGAGGGAAGGCATTCCATTTCAGGATATCCGCGAACGTGACGACCCGGGTGCCCTGACTGGTAAGGGAATCCCGAAGAATATTATCCTCCGGGTTGAGCACGCTTCCCAACCACTTGAGGGAACCGTCCTCTTCTGCCACGGATAAATCGTAGCGTCCCAGGTGAGCGCTCTCCCCTGCGGTGAGGAAATCGTCGTCACTTGTTAGGTTCAGGGCATAGAAATGTCTCTGGGAATTGTCCAGGATCGACTGCGGTGAAGAAAACTGGGGGAGTTTCTGCGGATATTTCGGACAGAACCGGAGCGATTTCTCCATTTCCACCACCGTTTTGCCCAGTCCCAGGGCGACGTAGGCAATGCCATCCTCCCGTTCCATCTGGCCGAACGGATAGTAATTGATACTCTGCGCCACGCCGCTGAAGGTGGGATAAAACCGGTTTTCCTCGTATCGCTGACCGGCCACTTCCTGAATAATCACAGCCATCTTTTCCTCTTCCTGATGATGGATGCTGGAGTCCAGGAACGATTTCGGGGCCTGGAAGAACACCGAAGCATACACCAGCTTGATGGCCTGACACAATTTTTTCAGCCGGTCGGTCACTTCTCCGGACCAGTTTGGCAGCACGTAGGTGGAGTACATTCCGGCGGGGGACAGATAATGTGAATCTTCCAGTAAACTGGAGGAGCGCACAAAGAGCGGGAAGCGGTGTTTCTCCAGATAAAAGCGCAGTGACTGCATGAGGTTTTTGGAGAGGGTTGCCCGAAGAAAGTGCAGTTTCAGTTCGGCGTCATCACCTGCCTTCAGGGCGGGCTCCCAGAGATGATTTTTATTCATGAACTCATCGAACTCATCCGTACCGATCACTGCAATCTTTGGAATCCGAACATTGGTATTGGGAAATTTCCGTTCCAGATCGGCGCGATCCAAGACGGTGTTGATGAAGGCCAGGCCTCTGGCTTTACCTCCCAGCGATCCGGTGCGCATGCTCGCGATGTTTGCCGAGGGATCGTAGGAGTGCCGGGAAAATTCCACAATCCGGCCTTTTTGCTGCACGTACCGGGTGGTATCGATCGCTTCAATGATATATTTCCGCATCTCCCGGGTGGTGTCAAAGTCGGAAATTTTCAGGGGACGCAGGATACTTGCCAGCTGGAATTCACCGCGGGCGGCACACCAGTTCGATATATGGTTGCTGCCGGCGTGATATAGCAGCGATTCTTCCGGCACGGTGTAGAGCTGCTTCTGGAATTCCAGCAGATCGGTGGCCCGGGCGAGCTCCTTGCCTCCCGGCGTCCGGAACACGAAATCGCCGAATCCGAAATTTTCCAG
>DATFLS010000673.1:0-2662 GCA_035267465.1 bacterium | reverse complement strand
TCACTCACCCAATACGTCCGATCTCCTCACAACGGATTATGGGAATCTATGTATATGGAAATGAGGTTGACCCTTTGGTCTCCTGAGGGATAGGGTAGAATCCCTCAGGCCGGATTAACGGCGTACCTGCTGAGAAGTGGAAAAGAACCGGTGTCTGTTAGAACAAGTATGTAACGCTATGAAAGGAGTGTTATATGGCAGACGAGGCCAATCCTACGACACGCAATGCGATAACCCGGCGGGACTTTCTCGCCAGGGCAGGCACGGCGGCCGTCGCGGGGTCTTTAGCAATGATCAATCCCCTCTGGGCTGCGAGTGAAAACGCACCGGAGGCCGGGGATTTCGGAGAATTAGATGCCACGAGTCCCGGGGGCATTGATCTGTATATCGAACGCAAGGATCTCATTATTGGAGGGAAGCCCGAACGGGCTATTACCATTAACGGGTCCATTCCCGGGCCTGTCATTCGGATGACGGAGGGAAAAGAGGCGCTGATTCGGGTGCATAACCGACTGGAGGAATCGACCTCGGTTCACTGGCACGGAATTCTGCTGCCATATAATATGGACGGGGTGCCGGGAATCAGTTATCCCGGAATAGCCCCCGGCGAAACCTTTACGTACCGCTATCCTGTCCGGCAAAGCGGATCATATTGGTATCACAGTCACACGGATCTGCAGGAACAATTCGGTCACTACAGCCAGCTGATTATCGAACCGGCAGGTACCGATCCGGTTGAGTATGACGTTGAGCATACCGTTGTGTTGTCCGACTGGACGTCAGAAGACCCGCACCGGGTTCTCTGGAAACTGAAAACCATGGAAGGCTACTTCAACTTTCAGCGGCCAACCCTGGCGAATATTGATGATCAGATGGAGGCGGAAAATAAGACCTTGAAGGAAGTCGTCGGGAAACGGCTGGCATGGGATCGGATGCGGATGGATCCTACCGATATTGCGGATATTACCGGCGCAACCTATACGTATTTAATAAACGGGAAGGCTGCGCATGAGAATCCCACGTTCGTGGCGAAACCCGGCCAGCGCGTACGGTTCCGGATTACCAACGCCTCTACGATGACGTTCTACGATTTTCGGATTCCGGGTCTGCCTATGACTGTGGTACAGGCTGACGGGCAAAACGTCCAGCCGGTGGAAACCGACGAGCTGCGAATCGGAGTAGCCGAAACGTATGACGTGGTGGTGACCATGCCGGATGACCGGGCGTATACGGTATTTGCCGAAACCATGGATCGAAGCGGATATGCCCGCGGAACCCTTGCTCCCAGGAAAGGGATGTCTGTCGAGGTACCCGAACAGCGCCGCCGTCCAATGCTGACCATGGCGGATATGGGCATGATGATGCACGGCGGTGACATGCAGGGTATGAACGAAAACGGCCACCAGGATATGTCCGACATGAAAATGAACACCGGCGACCATTCCGGAGAGAGTGTTCGAGAAGGCAAGGAACTGCCTACTGAGAACCTGCCTGATCGTATTAAGCACGGCCCGGACGGCCATGGACCTGCCAGTATCACCATGGCTCGCACAGCCTCCCGCCGACTCGATTATCCCGGCGCCGGCCTTGGGAATAACGGGTGGCGTGTGCTGACATACGATCAGCTTCGGGCGTTGGAGCGGCCCCCCAGCCGGAGACCTCCGACTCGCCAGTTCGACCTGCATCTGACCGGAAATATGCACAAGTATATCTGGGGCTTTGCCGGGAAGAAATGGTCCGAATCGAAGATGATCCGGTTCCAGTACGGCGAGCGCCTGCGGATCAACATGATCAATGACACCATGATGAGCCATCCCATCCATCTGCACGGTATGTGGATGGATCTATATGCCGGAGGTACCCTGGATGATAATCCCCGCAAGCATACGGTGATTGTCCAACCCGCGGAGTTATTAACCGTAGACATCACGGCCGATGCTCCGGGGCAATGGGCATTCCACTGTCATTTATTGTATCACATGGAGGCAGGAATGTTTCGCACGGTTGCAGTCGTCCGCTCGCTGGAAGGAGGGCCGATCGATGCAAACGTTTAACAAACACATGACAGCTGTGTTGTTGGCCATATTTGCTTTGGGTATGCCGTTGTTAGCACAGCAACAACCGGATACCCTGACTACCGCGGATCGCCCGATGCACACGGAATCCGCACAGGAACATGCCGGCAACAGGCCACCCGAACCGGAATCACCGCCGCCACTGCCGGAAGGCATGACACTGGATGAAGTTTTTGAGTATGCGGAAACCCCTCCGCCATCCGACTATCCGGATATAGTCCCTGATAATCGACTCTATCTTTTTACGCTATTCGAACAAATGGAATACCGAATGACAAATACAACGGCGCCCGGCCACTTGGGATGGGAAGCACAGGGTTGGTTCGGCCGGGATTTCGGAAAGTTCTGGTGGAAGAACGAGGCGGAGGTAATGTTTGAGGGAGCAAACGAGGGTGAATCGGAAACCGATTTGCTCTATTCCCGACTGATTACCCCGTTCTGGAATTTCCAGACCGGCGTACAGTATGCCAACGAATGGATGACGGAGGAGTACGAGGATCGATGGTCGGGAGTCCTTGCCTTACAGGGCCTGGCACCTTATAAATTCGAATTGGATAATTCGTTGTATCTGTCCCAACACGGAAATG
>DATFLS010000672.1:0-3659 GCA_035267465.1 bacterium | reverse complement strand
GGCGGATATGGCGACGGCTGAAGAGGTCCGGGCTAAAAAGAAGCAGAGGCCCGATGCGACAGTAGTGAGTTATGTGAACAGCACGGCCGAAGTGAAGGCGGAAAGTGATATTTGTTGCACATCCTCAAATGCTGTAGATGTTGTTCGATCAGTTGGGGAGGGTCCTGTTCTCTTCATACCCGACAGGAACCTGGGTGCCTATGCCGCTTCGGTTACCGGCAAGGATATTCGTTTATGGGACGGATGGTGTTACGTCCACGAAGATATCAAGCCGGAACGCATTCGGGCATTACGCAGCAGGCATCCGGAGGCGAAGGTTATGGTGCATCCGGAATGTACGCCGGCCGTGATTAATCTCGCCGATTACGTGGGCAGTACGGCACAGATGCTCACCTATGCCAGCGAGTCGCAGGCCGAGGAATTTATCGTGGGCACGGAAGATGGATTGCTCTTTCCATTAAAGCGAGATAATCCCGGAAAAGCATTTTATCCGGTCGGGACTATCTGTCGCGGAATGAAGACGATCACACTGGAGCATGTGAGAAATGCATTAGCACTGATGCAGTATCGCGTTCACGTTCCGGAGGCTATCCGGGCGCGGGCGAAACGGGCTCTGGACCGGATGCTCGAACTCTGAGGGAGGTCTGGTCTTTGGCAATGACATGATATCACAGAATCGGGTGTGTATGCAGTACCAACGATGTAATCAACAGATACATACAGCAGAGAATGAACGGGATAGGCGATACCATTGAATGAAGGAGTGTGATAGCAATGTTTGGACGATCCCGGAATAACGGAGGGAGAGGAGCGGGCCGGGGAAGTAGACGAGCGAACGGCTCCGGCGGGAGGAATCAGCGGCAGCAGGAGCAATCGCAGGGCCTGGGTCCCGCCGGACAGTGTCTTTGTCCCCGGTGCGGGGCGACCATCCCGCATCGGCGTGGCACACGATGTCAGGAGGTGTCCTGTCCTTCCTGCGGGTCAAAAATGCTTCGGGAGGGTGGCTATCATCATCAACTCCTCCGGCAGAAACGCAATCAAAAGTAGGGGAGTTGTTTTTTTAGCCGTTGAGCGGGGATTAACTGATCCCGGACCCGGGGCCCACAACGTCTATTGAACTCCCGGAGGTCTCTGATTGTTGGCAGGAAGACGACGCCAGCCGGATTCTCACTGGCTGAACTTTCGGGATGATGCCGAAGGTGCTATGAGGCAGTATCGCCGGGAAAATGGTGAGAGAGGTTCCGGCAGCAGAGAGGGGATGAGCGTGAAAAAAGGGACTTACGATCGGGAGAAAAATATCGAGGGCGAAGTACTATGGAACAACAGAAGCAAGCGCAGCGATTCGAGGAGTTGGAAGAACAGGTCCGCCGGAATTTGGAGCTGATTCCCCATAAAATAGTTGTCTTCAGCGGAAAAGGAGGTGTAGGAAAAACCACGGTGAGCGTGAATTTCGCCTGCAGTCTGCAGCAACACGGCGTGAACACCAGCCTTCTGGATGCGGATGTGACTGGGCCCAACGTCCCGAAAATGCTCGGATTACGCGGGCAGCTGCTTGCCCAGGAAAAACGGATTGTGCCGCTGGACTATCACGGGGTCCGGGTGATCTCAATTGCCAGCCTCCTGACCGAGGATCAGCCGGTCATCTGGCGGGGTCCCATGCGATCCCGGTTGCTCTCCCAATTTTTAGGCGAGGCCGACTGGGGTGAGACCGAATACCTGATTGCGGATTTGCCGCCCGGCACCGGTGATGAAGTCATTACTATGACCCAGCAGATGCATCCCGATCTGGCGGTGATTGTGACCACGCCACAGGAAATGTCACTCATTGATTCCCGGCGAGCGGTCCGGATGGCCCAGAAGATGCAGATTCCCAGAATCGGCATTGTGGAAAATATGTCGGAATTGATCTGTCCGGAATGCGGAGCTGCCATTGATTTATTCGGATCCGGCGGCGGGAAAACACAGGCAGAGACACTGGGGGTGGATTTTTTCGGGGCATTGCCGGTGGATATCACCGCCCGCCGGCTGGCCGATGAAGGCAGGTCGGTTATCTTTGAACAGCCGGATTCGGCTCTGGCGGAGGAGATGGATACTATAGCCGCTAAAATAAAGAACTTGCTTGGATAGTAGTGAGCGCAGGAGGGAGCATACCACCTCAGATCTGCCTGTATCTGTGCTCGGAGCCCAGTAAATCGGAGAGTGTGAGTTCCGTTTCAGCCAACGCTGTAATGAGTTGGGGATGCTGCTATTTTATTTGAACACAGTGCATTGATAAAATTTCGAGAACCCGCAAGATAAACGAATAATTATACAGACCAATCAGTGATGCTATCCAAAATTTTCAGACCGGATTTCATGTATCGGTACCGGCCTCCCTTATCCGGCAGATGCTGCGGATCGTTTGTGGTCAGGAGTTGGATTGCCGGCGAGCACGTACTGTCCCACGGATACGCCCATATCACGGCCAATCACCGGACATTTGACCTTCAGGAGAAAGAAGAGGGGGTAGGCATGATGGCTGAGCGTTTCGTAATTCCCCTGGCCTTTCGCGATAATCAGGTCGGCCCCGGTGAGGTGTTCCCGAACCGTGTCATTCACTTCCGTGACGATGGTGCCGGGGGCGTCACTGCCGTTGCTGATGACCGGGACGAGGTCGTCCAAACCCACCTGTTGTGCATCTTCGATAGTCGCATCGTTCAGGATGGGAGAACCCCGGACAGCGAACGTGATATCGGCATCGGAGATCTGCAGCAGGAGTTCCACAAGCAGCCGATCAAAAACGATTTCTCCGGCGTTATCTCCGATGTAGAGAATGGACCCGGCCAAGCTCACCGCATCCCGGAACTGTTCGAGATGGCATCGTCCGAATGGAGCCTTGTCGGCTTGCGTGATCTCCTGTTGAATATCCATGGAATCGTTTTGCGCACCAAAATCAATGATATTCCCGGCGATGGCATACCGAACGGCGATTTCAAGTGGATCGGAAGCTGTTCGGAGTGCATTCCGGAGGGAGGGGAGAAGCGCGAGCGCCTCCTGATTGGCCTGTTGTTTAGCCCCGGCATAAGGATCGCGCTCTCCGGAGAAATTGCGCACCATGCGATGGATGTATTGTCCGATAACAGGTGGAGAGACTCCCGGCGACATTTGCTGCAGCAAGGTCATCGCCTGATGCAAAATCGTTCGTTGGTCAGATTCGTCTAATTGTGCGAATTTCGCTGCTTCCAGAGCTTGATTTAATACACAGGGGTAGCATTCCAGGTATGTTCTCATGCGATCTCCTCAGCAAACGATAATGATAATTATTTTCATAAATTATGATTTCATCCAACCTGTGTCAACGTCTTTTCCAGACCTGATCGATCTCCGGCAGGTCAGAAGTGGATCACGTATTGACTTCTGCACGAAAATTCTCTATCTTCAGAAAAGATAATGATAATCATTTTCAATAATAATGAGTGATTCCTGGTATACCGTCCGGTTGAGGAAGAACAATTTACGAGTCACCAATGAACGACAATTGGTGCTCTCGGTACTGGACCGGAATCACCAGCGGCATCTCACGGTCGAAGAGATTTATCTGCAGGCACATGAGGAGAAACCGTCTATCGGCATGGCAACAGTATATCGTGCGGTTAATCTCTTAGTACAATATGGGAGTC
>DATFLS010000671.1:0-3628 GCA_035267465.1 bacterium | reverse complement strand
CTTCATCCAGACCAATGTAGACCTGCTTCACTCCGTTCAGTTTACCCAATTTCTTCTCCAGGCCGTAGGCACAGAAGGGACACGCCAGCCCTTTGACCTGTATGGTGATGTCCGGGTTCTCTATCCGCTTCTGGGTTTTCTTACTGCTCTGCGCATAGAGCGCATGAACATTGAGCCCCATCCACGCCAGGATCACTATCATCGATACTCCCAGGATTTTCCTCATCTCTATTCTCCTTATTATGGTTTTTTTCGTGTGTCCTATATTCGTGCTGATGCATGATGTTCGATGTTCTTTGTGATACATTGGATTCCTTTTATAAATGAATTTCCGCAGCAAACACCCAAAGGAAGTCCGGGAGGTTATCGGCGAAATCGTTGTAGACTGGCAGCTGGATCCCCGGTTTGAACGCCCAGTTGCGGTAGGTAATCCAGGCGCCGAATCCTGTCAGCAGCCGGCTTCCTCCTGTGCCGGATGGCGATGTGCCGTCTTGGTGTTGGTCCCCCAATATCTGCCCGTTCAATTCCGCCATTAGCACCACATCGGGTTCGTAGAATCCCGTCAGCACCGGCCGGAAACCGACCGCCACATCATAGGGAACGATCCACTCCGGGGAAGTTTTTTGCGCTTGTACGAGGTTCACCCTGTATCGGCCCGTTCCAAAGAGTAGCCATCGCCGGCCTTCATACGCCGCCGACAGCCCGCCAAGAATTCCGGTTGCCGTCGCTTCATGGTCTGCAGATCCGGAGGGAAATTCTGTCCCCCCGAGCACAGCAGCGTGATATACCCCGCCTTCCACATCCTGGCGGTAGAACCGGTATTTGGTCATGATTCCGAGTGCTCCTGGCGTCCCGAAGAACTGCTGTTTCGTGGCCAGCGGTTGATGGGTCTCCGCGCTCACTGACCAATCCGGGGTTAATCCATAGACCAGGTGGTAGTCCAATTGCCAGTGATCATCACCGGGAAACCCCGCCTGGGCTAGTTCCATCTCGTATCCGAATCCGTGTTTCCAGATGGTGCGCGGCCCCACCCCGAAAATGGGTTCGTGCGCCTGCACATATCCTGACATCGTCCACGATATGCTCAAGAAAAACCCGAGAACCACCATAATCCTGAGTCGTACCTCCCCGGAGCTTTTATTCCGTACCTTTTTTTCCAGTATGTTCTTTATTCCGATTACGTGCATTGCATGTTCACTCCCTTCCTTTGCATTTCACTCCGTACAGGTGATTACTTTCCATGGAGGTCTCTGTTATTTCCTGTTTACACTCCGAAGGTGCGTAACATCGGCGTTAAGGCATAGGAAGCGAAAGCACCCAGAGCATAAATACCTACAGACGCCCAGAACATGAATTTGGTGAACTTCCCGGCCACCTCGCAGCCCTGTCCACCCGTAATGGAGCAGGCGATCGCGCCTTTCGGCCGGAGGGTCAGAATGCCGCTGATGAGAATCATCCCCCCGGCCGCCAGAAAAATCCAATCTTTAGAGCGGGATAACGGGATGAGAAAGGGGAACGCGCTGGTGAGTCCGATGACAGCTGCGCCACCGGCAAGAGTGGAGACCGCTGCCGGAAGCGCACAGCAGAGCAGGGTGCCGGTGGAAGTAAACAAAGCCAGAAAACTGCTGAGCCGTTGCTGCCAATCCGGCCTGGTTTGCCCTGTTTGATTGGAAATCTCCATCACATATTTTCCTGTCGCTCAGTTATTTTCAATCATTGCACCCTGAATATACGCCCTGTACCTTGGTACGGAGTCAAGGGATTATTTCGACCGCGCGCATAATTCCACCATACTCCGGGGAAAGCAGCCCTCACATTTCGAATATCTTGCATTCAAGTAAGAGTATTGTAAGTTATGTCCACAGCTGGGTACACCTATCTTACTTGAGGGCGATGAAATGCATATTCTTGTAATCGAAGACGAACGGAAAGTAGCCTGTGCCCTGAAAGTGGGTCTGGGAAAAAGAGTAATACTAAGGTTAAGGTGGCTTACAACGGGGAAGACGGATTTTTTAAAACTCAATAAACCGAATTTCGATCTTTTGATTCTGGATGTGATGCCACCAGGCAGGGACGGATTCGAGATTCTGCAAACTCTTCGCCAGCAGGGCCCGGAACTCCCGGTGCCGGTTCTTACAGCCAAGGATGCCATAGAAGATCGGGTGGAAGGCCTCGACCTTTGGGCGATAAAGTTGCATGGTGGTCGCATCGATGTTGAAAGTCGCCCTGGGGAGGGAAATTGTTTTACCCTTATCATGCCGTTGCACCAGAAAATAAAATCACAAAAATTACAAACCGCAAAAGGGTGATAACCATGAAACCATTACCCCGACCATTCACCATACTGGGGCTTATCTTACTGTTTTTTCACTGGAACATAGATTGTTCCGAAGCCCAGCAGTCTGAAGAAAAACAGCCGCCTGAGCTGGATATCGCCGCCATCGAACAGGTGACGGGTATGAAGGGAACCGAGTGCAAAGGGGAATATAAACTGACCGTTCCCCACAACGATCTGGACGTCACCGTCGACGGATTCACTATCATCCCTTCCATGGGTATGGGATCGTGGGCGGCCTGGCAGGGGACTCCTGATAATGCATCGGTGGCCGGCGATTTCGTAATGCTGGCTTATGAAGTAGAGCCGGTTATTGAGGCGCTTGTACAAAACAGAATCGAAGTGATCACGCTCCACAACCACATGATCCACGAGGAGCCGCGCATGTTCTTCCTGCACTATTGGGGCACCGGTCCGACCGAAGCGCTGACTCAAGGTCTCAGAGAAGCACTGAATCAAATCGGCGCTGCTCCGGGCAAGGTCTGGAATTTCGAAGATATCCCTGAAGGCTCGTTCCCGGCCGGATGGAAAGCCGAAACCACCAATCCCGACCGGACCGAGGGTACGTGGGAGGTGATTGCCGATCCCACGGCGCCTTCCGGGAGCAAGGTACTCAAGCTGTCGGATACCGGAGCATCCAGCGGGGGAACGTATAATATTGCCTGGACAGGCCAGGTATCTTTTGCCAATGGAACGATTGAGGTAAAAGTCAAAGCCGGAACCGGCCGGGAAGACCAGGGCGGTGGCCCGATCTGGAGAGTACAGAACAAGAACAACTACTATATTGCACGCTGGAATCCGCTTGAGGATAATTTTCGGCTGTACTACGTCAAGGATGGAGACCGGGTACAAATTGCCAGTGCCGATGCTGATCTGTCGACCGACCAGTGGCATACCATAAAAATTGAACAGGAAGGGAGCAAAATTGAAGGCTACCTGGATGGAGAAAAAAATTCGAGGTTAATAACCAGACCCTGGTTCAGGCTGGTGGAGTCGGGGTTTGGACAAAAGCCGATGCGGCTACCTCTTTTGATGATCTGGTGACCAGAAGCCAATAATATGCCGGTAATCATGACCCGACTAGCATCCTGTTTATATTCTATCCTGCTGTTGGCGGGGGGTGTTTTCCTCCATGGGCGTGCTTGTGCACAGGGCGGCCCGCCCATGGTTACGGAAGATCCGGGCACACCCGGATCCAACCGGTGGGAGATCAATACCGCCGTCACCTTTGAAGGTAATGCGGGAAGTCATCAGCTGGAGGCTCCCGTTTTGGATCTTAATTATGGGTTGGGT
>DATFLS010000670.1:0-3265 GCA_035267465.1 bacterium | reverse complement strand
CAGGGGATGCATCGGGTAGTCAACGGTGATCATGGAACGGGGCGGGCTGCCCGGCTGCCAGGTGTACAACTCTATGGCAAAACCGGTACTGCGCAGAATCCACATGGGGAAGACCATGCCTGGTTTATCGGAACGATGGACGATGGAAACGACATACTTTCAATCTCGGTGATGGTGGAGAATGGCGGTTCAGGGGGAAGCGTTGCTGCGCCGATCGCCGGGCGGGTATTATACAAATACCTGCAGCTTCAGGAAACTCGGCAAAACCAAACCCCCTACCATTTGATTTCGGCGGATCTCGGTCGTGAATAACCAATGGTGGAAGAAGAAGTTCGAAGAATTTGACTGGCCGACGTTTATCATTGTCCTCCTCCTGTTCAGTGTTGGACTCATCGCCCTGTATAGCGCGACCTCGCAGGGAGAAGGGAGCCAGCTGCGCATCAATTTTCAGAAACAAATCCTCTGGGGGGTCATCGGACTGACGATTCTCTTTACAGTCTACTTCCTGGAAAAGAAAGTGATCCACGAGTGGAGTTATATTTTTTACGGGCTGGCGTTCATTGCCCTCCTTATTACGTTAGTTATCGACACCGGAGATGGAGCATCCCGCTGGATCCGGTTCGGGTTTATTCAAATACAGCCTTCTGAGTTTATGAAGGTCGCTTTGATTTTGGCGCTGGCAAAATACCTGAGCACCTACCGGTTGGATATCGGAGCTCCGAAGATCCTCATAGTGCCGTTTCTTCTCACGCTTCTTCCGACAGCTATTGTATTCCGCCAACCGGATCTGGGAACGGCAATGGTATACGTTGCCATCCTGATTCCAATGTTGTTTTGGGCGAATATCCCCCTGTTTTACCTTTTCACCATTATCGCCCCCGTTATTTCCGTCATTACCGCCTTTCAATTCACAACGTTTGCCATCTGGATGGCGGTGGTGCTCCTGGTCCTGTATTTTTCTCGCCAAACTCTGTTGGTGAGCATCTCCCACTTTATCGGGAATGTCTCCCTGGGGCTGGTGACCCCGCTGCTGTGGAATAGCCTGAAAACCTATCAGCAAACCCGTATTTTAACGTTGTTTGACATGTCGCTTGATCCCCAGGGATCGGGATATCAGGTACTCCAGTCGCAGACGGCTATCGGGTCCGGCGGGCTGTGGGGGCGAGGCCTGGGACAGGGCACCCAGACCCACCTGAAATTTTTACCCGAACAGCACACCGATTTTATTTTTTCCGTGGTGGGAGAAGAACTGGGCTTTATTGTGGTCTTTTGCGTACTGCTACTGTTCATGATGCTCCTCCTTCGGCTGGTCTATCAGGCCCAGGAAGCGAAAGGAAAATTCAGCGGACTCGTGTTGATCGGCGGGGCGTCCCTGCTCTTTTTTCATGTCTTTGTGAATATCGCAATGACGGTAGGCTTGATGCCGGTGACGGGATTACCACTCCCCTTATTCAGCTACGGGGGGTCTTTCCTGCTCATGACGTTTCTGCTGATTGGAATCATACTCAACAGCACATCAGAAAGGATCGAGTAGATACTCCTGCTATTTTGGTGTTTGATTTCATTAAGGAAATTAGTAAATTTCGGAGATTAAATATTTCTTTTAAAAAAGTGATTATATTATCGGAGGGGAAATGGATACATTCCGTTATAGCCTTACAATTTTTTTGATAATTGTGGCATCGGTTTCATTGATGAATTGTACCTCTGCAGGTGTCCAGCGGGCTGTTCCGGAAAAGAAAATAACACGGTTGGACTCATTGGAGATGAAGATCGAACAGCTGTCTCGAAGCATTCGTGAACTCGAAGCGAGGAACCAGAAACTACTGGCCCGGACGAAGGGCGGCGAATTTGATATCGAAAGTCAGGAGGGGTTGGCAGATAAACTCCTTCAGATAGATGATCGTCTGGCGCTCCTGGAAGATCGCATGGATTTTATCGATAGTACCCGGTTCGACCTTTTGACCCGGATAGATCAGCTGGAATCTCGGTTAGAAGGCGGCGGCGTTGCCACCGCTCCGGGAACCACTCGGTCTATGGAACGGGAGTCGGCAGGCCGGGCTCTCTCGGAATCGGAATATAAAAACCTCTATCAGCGGGCGTATGAACTCTATCGCCAGAAAAACTATCAGCAGGCCATCCCGGAATTTATCCGCGTCATTGATGCCAGACCGGATGGCGACCTCTCCGATAATGCTCAGTATTGGATTGGTGAATGCTACTACGGAATGCAGAATTTCAATCGAGCGATTGTGGAATTTGAGAAAGTGTTCACGTTCAAAAACTCCAATAAAGATGCCGACGCCCAACTCAAATTGGGGCTCTGTTACCTGAATCTCGGGCAACGAGAGAAGGCCAGAGAGGAATTCCAACGACTTGTTGACTTCTACCCCAACAGCGAATATCGCAGTGTGGCTACAAAATATCTCCAGCAACTATAAGAAATACAATTACAATGGCTTTAAAAATTTATCTGTTAGCTTCCGAAATTACACCCTTTGCCCAGCAGTATCAACTTGCCGATTTCGTTAATCATGTCTCCAGGGAGCTCAAGGAGCGTGAACACGATATCCGGCTGATCATGCCCAAGTACGGGTTCATTTCCTCGCGGAAATACGTACTTCGTGAGGTCATCCGGCTGCGGGATATTGAAGCCCACTGGCGGAATGAGGTGTTCACTGGAAACGTACGATCGGCGTTTGTCCCCGATACGAAAGTACAGGTGTACTTTCTGGAACTACCGGAATATTTTGACGAGGTGAATCATTTACTCTACAAAGCACAGAATGGTCGACCACTGAAAAATAATGTCGATCGGTTTGGGCTCTTCTCAAAAATCGCACTCCGGACACTGGAAAAGTTATTCTGGCAACCGGATGTCATTATTGCAAACGATTGGGCATCGGCGTTTGCGGTGGTCCTGCATAAGAAACTATTTTCCTACGAAGAATTTTTTACACCCAGCAAGTCGATACTGATGTTGCACTCTCTGGATGAACTGTTACGCTTCTCTCCGGAGGTATTGCAGCGTGGGGAGATTGAGCCCGATGACATTGAGCTGGTAATTTCCGGGAAGACGCGTTTGCTGGATATCGCATCCGCCCTGGCCGATGAAGTGATTATTGTGAACTCGGAAGAAGAGAACGTGGAAAAAGAAATTGAACAGGATAAAGATCTCAGCGAGATACTCGCAAACCGAACACGACAGCCCCATGTGATTTCCGGTGACGGGGATGCGGATACTGCCTGGGAGCAAGTTGCCGTA
>DATFLS010000669.1:0-8951 GCA_035267465.1 bacterium | reverse complement strand
CCCACTATAAAATCGTGGAGAAGCTGGGCGGCGGGGGTATGGGGATGGTATATAAAGCGCGCGATACCCGGCTGGATCGGAATGTCGCGCTGAAATTTCTTCCCACGCAGCTAACCAGAGATCCGGAAGCCAAGGAGCGATTAATCCATGAGGCCCGGGCGGCGTCTTCCCTGGATCACCCGAACATCTGTACTATCCATGAAATCAACGAGACAGAGGATGGGCAGCTGTTCATCTGCATGGCGCATTATGAGGGGGAAACCCTGGAAGCGCTCATGGAGCAACAGCACTTGCGCATTGAAGAAGCGGTTGACATCGCCATTCAAGTCGGGCAGGGGCTTGCCAAAGCACACCAGCAGGGTATCATCCACCGGGATATTAAACCGGCCAACGTGATTGTGACCCGGGAAGGTGTGGCCAAGATCGTTGATTTCGGCCTGGCGAAGATGGCGGATATTCCGATCACCAGGAAGGCGGGCATTGTGGGAACCGCAGCATATATGGCCCCGGAACAGATCAGTGGGGAACACGTGGATCACCGGGCCGACATTTGGGCGCTTGGTGTGATGTTTTACGAAATGCTGACCGGGCAGGTTCCGTTCCAGGGGGCGTATGAACAGGCGGTGATGTATGCGATTATCAATACCACTCCGGAACCAATGAGCGAACTCAGATCGGAAGTTCCGGACACCCTGGGACAAATCGTCCGGAAGGCGCTGCACAAGAATCCTCCGGAGCGTTTCCAGGACATGGAAGATATGCTCAATGAGTTGTGGTCCGTGAGCCAACAGTTTGGCCTCACTCTCACCCGGAAAAAAATACAGGGCGTGAATGCGCCCATTTCTCTGGCCGTGTTACCCTTCTTCAATTTAAGCATGGATCAGGAGGAGGAGTATTTTTGTGAAGGCTTTGCACAAGATATTCGTGGCACCCTCTCCCGGGTGAACCGGTTGAAGGTCACCCCGCATAGTATTGTGCTGGATGCCAGAGAACAATATGAAGATATCAGGGAGATTGGCAAGGAACTGAAAGCGGAAGCACTGTTGGAGGGAGCGGTGCGCAAGGCCGAGGATCGGTTGCGAATCACAGTGCAGCTGATTAATGTGGTAGACGGAAATCATCTCTGGGCGAACCGGTATGACCGCAGCCTGGCGGAGGCGCTGGAGACCCGAGTGGATATTTGTCTGGCGATTGTGGAGAAACTCGGGTTGCAGCTTGATGAGGAAGAACGGGCAAAACTCACCCGGCAGCCCACGTCATCTATCGATTCCTATGAAGCCTATCTCCATGGGAAATTTCAGTGCGATATGTATACCAAGGAACATCTCTTTGAGAGCATTTATCACTTTCAGCATGCCATCCAGCAGGATCCCCAGTTTGCTGACGCCCATACGGCACTGGCGAAATCCTTTTTCCTGCTGGGCTCCGGATATTTTGATATCCCTCCCGGAGAAATGGTTCCTGAGGCCCTGGAAGCAATAGAACACGCCCTGCGTCTGAACCCGGATTCCGCTGAGGCCCACGCAGTCTATGGAGCCGTGAAACATCGGTATGAATATGATTGGGACACGGCTGAACGGGAACTCCGGGAAGCGTTAGAGACAGAGCCGGGAAATGTTTTTACCCATCTGAATTATGCGCTATTCCTTGCCTCTGAAAACCGGATGGCGGAAGCGCAGGAACAATCAAATGCCGCGCTGGAACTCCATCCGCGTGGATTTCTGTCAAATCTGTTTGCCGGATTGGTCTCCTATTATGCCAGACAATTTGAACAGGCTATCACAAAGTTCGGGGAAGCTGCAAATGCGGATCCCGCCCACCAGGCGCCCCAGCTCCTGCTGGGCTACGCGCATGCGGCGAATGACCAGATTGAAGCGTCAATGAAGGCATTCCAACAGAGCGAAAAAAAATCCGGCGATGTTACGGCATGCCTGGTTGGCAGAGCGTACGGGCTGGCGATGGACGGGCTGGCGGAACCTGCGATGCAGCTGGTGGACGGGCTTGAGGACCGGGCACAGAACGAATACATTTCGGGGGTTGGAGTCGCTGGAATCTATACAGCACTCGGTATGTTCGACGAGGCATTTGAGTACCTGTACACAGCCCACGAAAATCACGACAGTTTCGTTCCGTTTGTGGCAGTAGAACCTGCCTTGCAGGCTTTGAAATCAGATAAGCGATTCGATGAGTTTTACTCACCCATCGGACCGGACTGCCATCCTCCGCTCAGTACGGAGGAAACTTCCCCCTCATGAGCACGTACTGTCGCAGATCTGCCATGCGCCGGGTTAGCTGCTTTTCCGGAGCTTTGCTCCGAACTGCGGATTCTGCGGGAAGCAGGCTTTTAGTTGTTTATAATACTCTCCGACATGCAGGAAAATTGCGGTAGGAATAGGGTTGATATTTTAATACCTTTATAGTTATGTAAAAATGAATCCGGAAACCCGACGGTTGAATCAGAACAAAGTATGCACTCTGTAACAATGCAGAGCAGAATTCCTTGAACAAAGAATCCAGTTATCAAATTCGTATCATCGGTCATCGTGAACATTTCCATGCTATCCGGCGTTTGGTGCACTTTGTTACTTTGCAGCAGGGAGTAGACGAAATGGAAGCTGACGTCATCGAGCGAGCCGTTGCAGAGGCCTGCCAGAATGGACTCTACCATGAGCCGGCCGATGAAGAGAATCCCACCATTGAGGTAGAGATATCTCTGAAGGATGAGATGATCACGACCGTAGTGAAAAACAGGGGGAAGGCATTTAATTTCGACGATATCGAGCCATTCAATGTCAGACAGAATTTTCTGGAATATAAAAACGGAGGTTTGGGCATTCCGATAATGAAAGCGGTAATGGATGAGGTCTCTTATGAGCGGAGATCCGGGAATCTCAACGTTGTGACGCTTGTCAAATACCTTAATACAAAAGCCGAGAGACGGGAAGGAGAGCACTATGAGGATTAAAGAATCACAGGAAGGTGATGTAACAGTACTCACTCTGTCGGGGAAAATGATGAACGGATCCGAGAGTATTGATCTGCATCCCTATGTCAAAGAATTAATCGAGAAGAACCAGGTCAAGGTAGTGGTGGATATGGGGAAAGTGAAGTGGTTCAGCAGTACCGGTCTGGGAGCGTTACTGGCTTCGGCGACGTCCCTGCGAAATGCCGGCGGGGATTTGAAAATCGCCCGCGCCACCCGTAAAATCTCCAGTGTCTTCTACATGATGGAGCTGACCAGTGTGTTCGAATCGTATGACTCCGTGGAGGAGGCCGTAGAAAGCTATCAATAACCGGAAGAGCATCGGAGGAGGGCACCGGGAGGTTGTTCCCGGGACATATACAATCCCGCATTGTCGCAAACCATCACAATACAGGATAACCTCTGTTTTGCGGGCCAACCGCTGCACGGCCCGGAGGAGTTCAGAATCTTCTCGCAAACAATACTGACATAGATAATTTTCCATGATTTATCGAGCAAGTTAGATGGGTGTATATGACCTCGGAACACAATATCAGACGGTTTGAAGCAGTTCAGGAGCAGCTGCATGCGCTGGACATCATCAGCAACCTGCTCACTTCCTCCAGTTTTGACCTCGACTCTCTTCTGCAAGAAATCGTGAAAATTACCACCGAAATGTTGCAGGTGAAAGCATGTTCCCTGCGGCTCTATGATGAGACCAGGGGAGAGATGATCCTGAAGGCGGTTCATGGTTTGAGTGAGCATTATCAGACCAAGGGTCCGGTCCTTGCCAGGGAAAGTATCTACCAGGAGATGATCGAAAGCCGGGACGACGGTGGGAAAGTCGTGGAGATCTTTGATATCAGCCAGGATACCCGGGTGCAGTATACACAGGAAGCGATCAGTGAAGGGATCCACTCGATGCTGGCGATTCCCCTCCGGAGAAATGGGAAAGTGATTGGGGCAATGTCTATTCTCACGATGACGCCGCATCATTTCAGTGAAGAAGAAACACGGACATTCAAGACCATCGCAAACCAGGCCGGTGCAGCAATCAGTCTGGCGCAGTTACATCAGGATCTTATGGATCTTGAGCGTATCGAACAGGAACTGAAGATCGCTGCGAATATTCAGTCCAGATTTATGCCCACCACCACTCCGCAAATTGAGGGGATCGAACTGGCAGGATGGAATCGAGCCTGCCGGGAAGTCGGGGGTGATTTCTATGACTATATCGAACTGCCACAAGATAATTTCGGTATTGCCCTGGGGGATGTTTCCGGAAAGGGGATTCCGGCTGCCCTGCTTATGACCGCCGTGCGCACCTCGCTCCGGGTCCAGGCGGAAAACATCTATTCCATGAGTGAAGTTATCAGTCGGGTGAATCACGCCCTCATTAAGGATACCAACCTGGAAGAATTTGCCACCTTGTTTTATGCGGTGCTGGATTTGTCCAACTGGATGTTGACCTTTATCAACGCCGGTCATAATCATCCGTTACTATTACGCGGCGCTGAGGTACTGCCCCTGCGGACCGGGGGAATCCCGGTCGGCCTTTTCCGGGATGCCGTGTATACTCAGGGCACCCTGCAAATTGTGCCGGGAGATCTGCTCGTGATCTACTCCGATGGGTTTACCGAAGCCCCGAACGCCCAATGGGAGCAATTTGGTGAGGAGCGATTGGTTGAACTGGTGAAACACTATCGTGACCACGAACCCGCAGAGATTATTCGGGCCCTGGAACAATCAGTGACCGAATACCTTTCCCCGAACGTCAATTACAGCGACGATCGCACGATTGTTATAATGAAAGCACACAACTAATATCGAAGTCGGGGACGAGGCTTCAGGCTTTTAAACACTGGACCGAGCAACAGAACTGGCTCAGAGAAAATTCCGCGCGTTGGCGCTGCTTGCCGATTCCGGTCGCAGAAATCTCATAGAAATCCACTGGCATGATCATAAATGTATGACTCTGGAAGCCTGGTATGCTCATCAGCAACTTCCTTGATCGCAACGAGCTTTCTGAGCAGAGCCTAATCATTCAGTTCAAGGATCGCTCGTTTACCGCCCTCTTTGGCAGAGATATTAGTCAGCAGAGTGCGTAGCGCATTCACCGTTTGCCCTTTTCTTCCGATAATCTGCCCTTCGTCACCTTCGGCGACAGTCAGCTCGATGATCGTGGTTTTATCGCTCTCCGTTTGGGTAACCCGCACTGCGTCAGGATGGTCGACCAGGTGTTTCGCGAGATATTCTATGAACTCTTTCATTGTATGTTCTCCGTTTTACATTTGGCGTTCACTGTGTACATTGTACCAGGATTGTATTCGTCAATATACATAATAATCAACTTTCAAGTCAATTGGTGTCTTACTATCATTGATAAATCCATCAGATAAATGGATGAAATCTATTCAGTGGTACCGGAGAAATACACGAATTTTTTAAGTCGAAGGAGGAGTCGTGAGAAGCGAACCGAGACTGCAATCTGACCGCGGGAATTGATCAGAACACTCCTGCTGTATTGTTATGTGAACGGACGGCATAAGGAGGCGCTATGAAGAACAGCCTGACAAGACGATCATTTTTTAAGAAAGCCACCGGAATCGGAGGAGGCCTCCTGAGTCTCTTTGGTCTCCTGCCCTCAAATGGATTCGGGCAATCGGGGCGGTATCAGCCGCCGGTGGTGATATCCACCTGGGACCACGGACTGCCCGCAAATGAGGCAGCACACAAAACTCTGAGTGGCGGAGGAACTGCATTAGATGCCGTTGAAGCCGGCGTGATGGTTCCGGAAGGCGATCCGGAGACGCACAGTGTGGGATATGGAGGCTATCCGGATGAAGAAGGGATTGTGACACTGGATGCCTGTATTATGGACTGGCAAATGCGCTGTGGATCAGTGGCAGCACTGCAGGATATTAAACATCCCATCAAAGTTGCCCGCAAAGTCATGGAAATCACCGATCATATCATGTTAGTGGGGGAAGGCGCCAAAACATTTGCCTTACGCACAGGTTTTCAGGAGGAGAATTTGCTCACTGATGAAGCCAGAGAATGGTGGTTGAATTGGAAGCGAAATCTGAGCAACCATGACGATTGGTTACTGCCGGAAGACACCCATGATACCATTGGTATGCTGGCCCTGGATGATCAGGGACGCGTGGCCGGTGCCTGCACCACCAGCGGACTATCCGGAAAAATCCACGGCCGGGTGGGGGACTCCCCGATTATCGGTGCCGGACTCTATGTGGATGGGAAAATCGGTGGAGCAACCGCCACCGGACGGGGTGAAGAAGTGATCCGGACCAGCGGCAGCCATCTGGTGGTGGAAAATATGCGGCACGGGATGTCACCGCAGGAGGCTTGTGAAAATGCGTTACGGCGGATCATGCAAATTTATGGAGACGGAATTCAGTTCCAGGTGGCTTATTTGGCGCTGAATGTGGAAGGCGAGATCGGAGCGGCGTCACTGCAGTCAGGCTTTCAGTATGCGCTCTATGGTGCGGGAAAGAATGCATTGTATGAGGGCTCGTATTTACTTTGAGGTCGATTGCATCCGAAAATATTTTATAAGTCCATTTTGATGTTTGCCATCGATATAAAGCGGCAGGTGTTTATAGCCGCCACGCAAATCAATTCAATAGATGAACATTCCAGGTGGAGTTATGATACTCCACTATGAGGAGCGTTGTGTATTTAAGTAAAGGTATGTCCTGTGGGAGCGATACATTCCTGCCTTGACTAATCCGTTTCGAATCGGGCCTCTGTGAAGATCTAAAAATTCTCCGTTAAAAAACCGAAAAAGTTCTTGACTTCACATAATGGGTGCGGTAAATATACTACCGACCGACGGTCGGTCGGTGTAATGAGGAGCTAACGTATGAGTCGAGTTGTCAAAGAATACGATACCCGACGGAAAGAAATTCTGGATGCCGCCCGGACTCTCTTTTTTTCCAAAGGATACGAAACGACTGCCATCAGCGATATCATCCAATCCATCGGTATCGCCAAGGGGACGTTCTATCACTACTTCGACTCCAAACAGGATCTTATGGCGGCGCTGGTGGAAGAAATCACAGACGAAGGAGTGTCAGTGATGGAACAGACCCTATCCGATCCTGCCCTCGATGCACTGGAACAATTCCAGCTGGTATTCATCAGGGCAGGAAACTGGAAAGTGGAACGAAAAGAAATCCTGCTGGAAATCATCAGGGTGATGCAGAAACCGGAGAACACCGTGTTGCAGGACAGGCTCGTCAAAATGTCCATTAATAAAACCGCGCCCATCCTGGCTGAAGTCATCGAGCAGGGTATCCGGGAAGAACTGTTTGAGACCAGATCCTCTGAGGAACTCTCCCGGATTATTCTCCAGATGGGTTCGGGAATGTCATGGGACCTCGGGCAGACTATCCTGGAACTCCATGACCGCATGGAGACACCGGACGAACAGGTATTGTCCCAGATGGAGGATCGACTCAGAGTATACGAATTTGCCATCGCCAGGCTGCTGGGATGCGGCGAGGACTCAATCACCCTCTTCGAACCCGGCTTTCTTGCGGAATTTATAAAATGATTCTGGATATAGTCATGTCTCCATACATCGCTTGCACGGTTCGGAATTTCCTCCTGATTGTGGTTGTAGCGTGGGGTCTGGTTCTTGCCCATTCGACGGCTGAAGGACAACAACTGCGGGGACAGCTCTCCGGGTGGAATAATCTCCAGAATATGGACGATGATGAAATCAATCTGAATATCGGAGTACGCTATCTGCCTGAATTCACCTACGGACTCATGAGTCAATCGCCGTATACCATGGATGTTGAACTGTCGGCGAACACGTACGGGAGTTATAACTCTGATCGTGAAGAGATGACTCGGGACCTGAAACCGTACCGCCTCTGGGCACGATTTGCCACCCATCAATTCGAATCACGGATCGGCCTCCAGAAGATCAACTTCGGCCCGGCGAAATTATTGCGTTCCCTCATGTGGTTCGACCGGCTGGATCCCAGAGATCCCCTGCAACTGACGGATGGTGTGTACGGACTGCGCCTCCGCTATGATTTCGAGAATCTCTCCAGTATCTGGTTGTGGGGGCTCTACGGGGCCGGTGAGACCAAAGGGCTTGAATTTGCACCCACCAGAGATCGTTCTCTGGAATACGGCGGCCGTCTGAACTATCCGCTCGGACCAGGCGAAGTCGGCCTGACTACCCATCATCGGACGGTCGATCCATCGCTGCAGCCGGTACTGGCCCTGACGGGAACACACATCCCCGAAAGCCGGATCGCTCTGGATGGTATCTGGGATGTCGGAGTGGGAGTGTGGTTTGAGTCTGCACTGATCCACGCCGATTATAGCTCTGCTGCACTGGACTGGCAATCGTTCCAAACAGTGGGCATGGATTACACACTTCCGTTCGGAAACGGTCTGTACCTCCTTGGAGAGCATATGCTATTTACAATGAGCGACGTGCCATTTGATTTGAATGAGCGGGTCCAAACTTCCGGTGTAATGGCGTCCTATCCCATCGGATGGCTGGATCAGGTGGCACTCTACAGCATCTATAACTGGGATGCGAACCTGGCCTATCACTACCTCAGCTGGCAGCGAACCTACGATCAGTGGGTCATTTATTTAGGAGCATATGCCATAACCGGCGAAGGCGAATTCCCGTCCTTTGCGGGGCGGGAGATGGGGGAGCTGGGAGAACATGGAATGCAGATTATGGTGATATTTAATCATTAACCCCGAAAATTGCACCATGGAGTCGCGGAGATCGCTGAGAAAAGAAAATTAATATTTATTGTTTTTAGGGTGGGGAGGCTCGGTGTTCTCTGCGTCTCTGCGGTAAATTATTTTATGGCTATTAAGTTAGCTCAGTATATGTGATAGGATTCCCATGGACACTGGCATAGAGCAATCGATCGAACAATTGATCCTGCCAAAATCGGCGATTAAACCGATAGCAATATTCCGCCAGATA
>DATFLS010000668.1:0-8478 GCA_035267465.1 bacterium | reverse complement strand
TCAAGGAAATTATTTTTTCGCTCAGCGGCGAGGGCGTGTACGGTGTCATGAAGTATGAAAGCGGTGTGCATCGGGTCCAGCGCGTACCGGAAACGGAAAGCAGCGGCCGGATTCACACCAGTGCCGCATCGGTGGCGGTTCTCCCGGAAGCCGAAGAGGTGGACGTCGATATCGATCCCAACGAGCTGCGCATTGACGTCTATCGTTCGACGGGTCCCGGCGGCCAGAGCGTCAATACCACTGATTCGGCGGTTCGGATCACCCATATTCCCAGTGGATTGGTGGTGCAGTGCCAGGACGAGAAATCCCAGCATAAAAATAAAGCGAAAGCGTTAAAAGTGCTCCGTTCCAGATTACTGGCCAGGAAGCAGGAAGAACTACAGAAAAAACGCGACGAGCAACGAAAATCAATGGTGAGTTCCGGGGATCGCAGCGCGAAAATACGAACCTACAATTTTCCCCAGGGACGGATAACCGATCACCGGATTAATTACACCGCGCATAACCTGGACGAAGTGATAAACGGCGACCTCGATGACCTGCTGGAGCAGTTACGATTGACCGATCGGATGGAAAAACTGGAAGCGGTCTAAGCCAGGTTTCGGCATACTGCCAATGTTTCTCCCGGTACTTCCGGTGCAACGCAATACGCTAATTATCACAGACAAAGTGAAGGGAACATGACCGACGTTGCCGATAACACCCGCACGTGGCGCGTACTGGAACTGGTAAACTGGACGACAAATTATCTCAGGGAAAAGGGGTTTTCCTCGCCGCGCAGCGATGTGGAATGGTTGCTCTGTTCGGTGTGTCAGTGTTCCCGGGTTGATCTGTACACGGATTTCGAAAAGCCATTAACACGACAGGAACTCTCCGAGTTTAAGTCGCTGTTGACACAGCGCCTAAAGCATAAACCGGTCCAATATATCATCGGCGAGACGGAATTCATGGGGATGCCCTTTCGGGTGAATGAGCACGTGTTAATTCCCCGTCCGGAGACGGAATTGCTGGTGGAACACGCGGTGGATTGGCTCCGACAACGCACCGAAGACCGGTTAACTGTGCTCGATATCGGCACGGGGAGCGGCTGCATTGCAGTCAGTATCGGCGCTCTGGTGCCGAAGGCGACCGTCACCGCGATCGATGTATCCGGAGAGGCCCTCAAAGTGGCCGAAGAGAATGCCCACCGGAACAAAGTGGAAGAGCGGGTGCATTTTCTCCGAAAGAATATTCTCGAAGAGGCGCCCACGGATGGTCCGTATCATTTAATCGTGAGTAATCCCCCCTATGTTGGTGAGGAAGAATTTTCCACCCTGGATAAAGCCATCCGCGATTACGAGCCGGCAGAAGCGTTGGTAGCGGAGAATGGCCTGCTGTTCTTCCGGCGTTTTGCCGCGAGCGCAAAGCAGTGGCTGGAAAGTCAGGGCCTGCTGCTGGTTGAGATCGGAGGCACCCATCAAGTTCCAGCAGTGACGGAACTGTTTGAGAACGCCGGTTGGAAAGACATTACTATCGCCCGGGATTATAACAACCAGGGCCGGATTCTGCAAGCTCACCCCTACCCTCAATGAAACAGATACTGCAGTATATTCGGTTGATGCGTCCGCTGAATTCGTTCATCGGCGCGTTGGGAATCCTACTGGGAGGGCATCTCACCGGAAACCTGCAGGTGGAGGGCGCCCTCTGGTTTGCCGTGCTCACTGCAGTAGCGATGACAGGGGGAGCGAATGCCATTAACGATTATTATGATTACGAAATCGATAAAATAAATAAACCGCATCGGCCATTATTCTCCGGAGTCATCCACCGGGAAAATGCCCGCTGGTTCGCGTACGCATTGTTCACAGTCGGACTACTGGCCTCCATACTCATTGGCCCGATACTGTTCCTCATCGCCGCCGGATCCGTCTTTCTGCTGGAGGGATATTCCCGATGGTGGAAACGGCAGCCGGTGATCGGAAACTTCGTGGTGTCCATCATGATCGCTGTGGCATTTCTCTATGGAGCCGCTGCCTTCGGGAAGATCTGGGCAGCGCTGCCTCCCGCCTATATGGGCTTGCTCTATACGTGGGGTCGGGAACTTATCAAAGATCTGGAAGATCTCGAGGCGGATGCTGCTGAACAGGCGAACACTCTTCCGATTCTCCTGGGAGAACATCCCACGAAAATTCTGGCAACCGTTTTATTTCTTTTATTGATTTTGGGCGTAATCATCCCCTATGTTTTAGAAATATATAATGTGGTGTATTTGATTCTGGTTTTGGTTGGGGTTAATCTGCCAATTCTCTATATTATCATCCGACTGTGGAATGCCGAATCAGCATCAGAATATCGACACCTCAGTCATGTGCTGAAGGCTGATATGTTTGTGGGGCTTTTAGCCGTATTCGCCGGTTCATTCTAACTCGAAAAATTACGAAAAAACAATGAGCGAGTTCGTCCATCTACATAATCACAGCGATTACAGCCTTTTGGATGGTGCCTGTACCATCGATAATCTGGTCGGGGCCGCCGTGGAGAATGACATGCCCGCAGTGGCACTCACCGAACACGGGAATCTGTTCAGCGCTATCCAGTTTTATAAAAAAGCGCATGCCGCCGGGATCAAACCGATTCTGGGATGCGAATTGTACGTGGCCCGGGGATCGCGCTTCGAGAAGAAAACCACCAACCGCGGCGGCTGGGGGTATAATCACCTGGTGGTGCTGGCGCAGAATAACACCGGCTGGAAGAATCTCATGAAACTGGTTTCATACGGATATCTGGAGGGATTTTATTACCGGCCCCGGGTGGATAAGGATCTGCTTCGCAAATACAGTGAAGGCCTGATTTCCACCGCCGCCTGTGTGAAAGGGGCCGTGCAGGAAAAATTGCTGAACGGAAATTATGAGAGCGCCAAAAAGGAAGCGCTGGAGCATTACGAAATTTTCAACGGGCAGTATTATCTTGAATTACAGCGGCATTTTATCAAGGAAGAGGATATCGTTCGCGAGGGATTGCGTAAAATCTCCCGGGAGACCGGGATCCCACTGGTGGTGACCAACGACAGCCATTATATGCGACGGGAACATCATGCAGCCCACGATGCCCTGATCTGCATCGGCAGCGGCAAATTAATTACCGACGAAAAACGCATCAACTATGCCACCCCCGAATTCTATTTCAAATCCCAGGATGAAATGTCCGAACTCTTTCCGGATGATGTCCAGGCAATGGAGAACTCCACCGCCATCGCAGAGATGTGTGACGTGGAGATTGAAATGGGCAAGCACCTCCTGCCGGAATTTCCCATCCCAGCAGGAGAAGACGTCTCGGATGCGAACGGTTACCTTCGGAAATTAACGGAAGACGGACTCCGATACCGATACCATGAGCTGACACCTGAGCTGCAGGGACGCCGGGATCATGAGCTGGGTATCATTGAAAATATGGGCTTCGCCGGGTACTTCCTGATTGTGAAAGATTTCGTGGATTACGCCAAACAGCATAATATTCCGGTCGGTCCCGGCCGTGGATCCGCTGCCGGAAGTCTGGTGGCCTATGCTCTGGGTATCACCGATATCGATCCCATCGAATACAATTTACTGTTCGAGCGCTTCCTGAATCCGGAACGCATCTCCATGCCCGATATCGACATTGATTTCTGCTATAACCGGCGGAACGAAGTCATCGATTACATCCGGGATCGTTACGGGGAGGACAGTGTTTCCCAGATTATCACTTTCGGATCCATGAAGGCGAAAGCCGTACTCCGGGATGTCGGTCGGGTGCTGGGAATGAGTTACGGTGAGGTGGACCGGATTGCCAAACTGGTGCCCAATACCCTGAATATCGAACTGGAGGAAGCCATCAATCAGGTGAAGGACCTGCAGGAAGTCGAAGCACAGGATGAAGAACATCAAAAGCTGATTGATTACTCCAAAGTGCTGGAAGGGATGCACCGGCATGCCTCTATCCATGCCGCCGGCGTGGTGATTGCCCCCGGGAAACTGACCGATTATGTTCCCCTGTACAAATCCCCGGATGGCGACGTGACCACTCAGTGGGACATGAATAATCTGGAAGAGGTCGGCCTCCTGAAAATGGACTTCCTGGGCCTGCGAACACTCACCGTCATCAAAGACACCGTGACCATGGTCCGGGAAACCCGCAACCTTGCCATCGACATCGACAACATTTCCCTGAATGATCCGAAAGTCTACAATACCTTCGCCGAAGGCAATACCACCGGGATTTTCCAGTTTGAATCCTCCGGGATGAAGGAGTACCTGCGCAAGCTGCAGCCCAACGCCTTCGAAGATCTCATCGCCATGAACGCCCTGTACAGGCCCGGTCCCATGGATATGATTGATGACTATATCGCCCGGAAGTACGGGAAGGAGAAGGTGCAATACATTCATCCCTCCCTGGAGCCTATTCTCAAAGATACCTACGGCATCATTGTCTACCAGGAACAGGTCATGCAGATTGCACACGAAGTGGCCGGATTCAGCCTTGCCCGTGCGGATATCATGCGGAAAGCCATGGGGAAGAAGAAAAAGAAGGTGATGAACCAGCTGGCCAAAGAATTTGTGGACGGGGCCGTTGACAACGGACTGGAATCCGGGACGGCGGAAGAAATCATTAATCATATCGTCAAATTCGCCCAGTATGGATTCAATAAAAGCCACAGCACGGCATACGCCCAGATTGCCTACAAAACGGCCTATCTGAAAACATATTATCCCGCCGAATTTATGGCAGCCAGTTTAACCAGTGAAATGACCGACACCGACCGGGTGGTGATTCTCACCAACGACTGCCGGAAGAACGGGATCGAAGTCCTGCCGCCGGATATTAATACCAGTGAGGCAAACTTCTATCCCAGAGAAAATGCCGTAGTGTTCGGTTTGAATGCCATCAAAAACGTCGGGTTGAAAGCTGCGGAAAATATTGCTGCCGAACGAGAGCATAGTGGAGAGTATACTTCAATATTCGATTTCGTCAAACGCGTCGATTTACATCTGGTGAACCGGAAGGTTATCGAGAGCCTGATCAAAGCTGGCGCCATGGATTCACTCCCCGGCGACCGGGCGCAGAAATTCGAGACCGTGGATACCGCCTTGCAGTTCGGGCAGCGCTACCAGGCGCAGAAGTCCGACACCCAGGTGGACATCTTCGGCAGTGTTTCCGGTGGAGTGGAAAGTGTGATCAGCACGCCGTCACTGCCGGAAACCAAACCCTGGAGCGCACAGGAAAAGATGCGCGCAGAGAAGGAACTTATGGGCTTCTATCTCACCGGACATCCCCTGCAGAACTATGAAGATGTGCTGAATGCGTTCAACAATATCGATCTGACGGATCCGGAATCGCTGCAGAATGCCGAAACTGTGAAGGTGGGTGGCCTGATCGCCGATATGAAAATTCATTATACCAGGCGGGAGAATAAAGAGATGGCCTTCGTGACACTGGAAGGCCTGCAGGGAGAAGCCGAACTGGTGATCTTCCCGGATATCTTTGCCGAAGTGCGATCGTTCGTGAAACCGGAAACAATGATCTTTATCGAAGGTCGCATGTCTGAGCAGGTCCGGGACGAGGATGAAATAAAATTAATCGTCACCTCCGCTGTGCCCCTGGAACGTGCCCAGGAGAGGTACGCCAGAAATCTGCACCTGAACCTGGAAGTCGATAAAATGAAGGTGACGGATGTGGAAGATCTGAAGCGGCTCACCGCCCGGTACGACGGGGACTGCGACCTGTTGTTTCACCTCAATACGGCCGAGAAGAACACCCGGATCGTGCGAACCAAGAGCTTCACGGTATCCCCGGATCCCCAGCTGGTCAAAACACTCCGTCAGCGATTCGGACACAAAAACGTCTGGTTTGATTGATGATTGCCGTCTTACAGCGCGCCCGGGATGCCCGGGTGGACATCGACGGGACCGCCTCCGGGACCATCGATTTTGGCTTGGTCATCCTGCTGGGCGTGTTTGAGGATGACACCGAACAAGATGCTGACTATCTGGCTGATAAAACGGCCAATCTCCGAATTTTCAACGACGATGATGAGAAAATGAATCTCTCCGTGCAGGATGTGGACGGAGAGGCGCTGGTTATTTCCCAGTTCACCCTCTGTGCGGATACCCGGAAAGGGCGTCGTCCCAGTTATATTCGTGCCGCCAATCCGGACAAAGCGACGGAGTTGTATGAATACTTTATCGGTCGGCTGCAGAAGACCGGTCTTCCGGTGCACAGCGGTGAATTCGGCGCCATGATGGATGTGCATCTGGTGAACGAAGGTCCGGTAACGATTATCCTGGATAGCAAGAACCGATAACAGGAGCCGATTTTCGGCACTCCTGTGTTTGTTACAGATCTGAATGAGCTAATTGCCAACCCGCGACCGGTTGCAGCCGGTCGCCTTTTATATAGATGAAAGGACTTTCTCATGTCGGAGAACCTCAAGGAACCCACCGCCTATCACGGCAAGATCACCGAATGGCCCGAGGAAGAACGTCCCAGAGAGAAGCTGATGAAAGTCGGGGCCGATCACCTCACGGATGCCGAATTGCTGGCGATTATCCTGGGAGGCGGAACCCAGCATGTCACTGCGGTCGACCTGGCCAAAACCATGTTGATGAAATCCCAGGGGCTCTCCAATCTGGCCAGCTCAACCATCGGCGATCTCAAAGCATTCAATGGGATTGGGAATGCCAAGTCCGTTACGTTGATGGCCACCTTCGAACTCGCCCGCCGTCTGGAAGCCGAGCGTAAATCCAAAAAGAAGGTCTCCGTGCGTTCTCCCAGAGATATCGCCGCCATGTATATCCCACTCATGCAGAACCTCAAGCACGAGGAGTTCCGGATTATCATCCTGAATAATTCCAACTACGTGGAACGGGATGTTCTGATCAGTAAGGGTCATCTCACCGCCAGCCTGGTGCATCCCCGGGAAGTCTTTAAAACAGCCATTGCCGAAAGCGCCGCCGGCATCATCCTCCTGCACAATCATCCCAGTGGAAATCCCAGTCCCAGTCCGGATGATATCAGTATCACCAAAAAACTGGTGGAAGCCGGCAAGGTAATGGGTATCCCGGTTCACGATCATATCATTATCGCCGGGGATGAATATACGAGTTTTGTGAATAAAGGGCTGTTGTAGCAGCAGCCAAGAAATCAAAAGTTCAAAATTCCCATACTCAATTTTTCAAATCCACACCTCCTGATCCCAAATCTCTGGGTGAAAGTTTCGGTACGAAAGCTTGCTCACAGAGGGCGAATGACGTACTCCCCAGGTCCGATTTTCTAATGGTTTTTTCTTGTAAGAACTTGCCAGCACTTTATTCTCTCCTGTGTGGAACAGAGTGTTTCCTTTACGGCCCTCGCAATCTTTGCGTCTCCTCAACAGACTCACGTTTTGTCTTAAATTTTCAGCTTTAAAAAAGTAAAAATTCGAAGTAGATTGCACATAGACAGTAACTATAAGAGAGTGATTTCCACGACAACACAATGGCCGAGTTGACCGAGAAAGTCCTCCGGAAACACCTGCAGGAAGATCCCCAGTCCACGTTATTTGCACAATATGCCGATCTCTTGTTGGAGCAGGATCGTGTCGATCAGGCCTATCTGCTTTGTATCCAGGGAATGAAGGCGCATCCGAAATTCGCCACCGGCTGGTTGATCCTTGGGAAAGCGGCTTTACGGCGGGACGAGAGGACGTTCGCCAAGCGTTGCTGGATGAACGCGCTGGCTGCAGACAAGATGTGTCTGAGCGCCGCCCGTCTTCTGTTGACAACAGAGAACCTGGACCTCACTCTGAGGGAGGCTTATGCAGCCGCGATCGCCCTGTTGAATGTGGATCGGAATCATCTGCTTGCCCGGGCCACCATGCAATTGATCCAGAAACGGCGAACAGCCGACTCCGGAGAAAAATCAGGGGCAAGGGAGTCCGAAGCACGAGCCGAACCCGTTCCGGAAAAAGCAGATCGGGACAGACGCTCAGCACGGAAGCCTGCCGGTAAGGAACACCCTCCACACCTGACCAAATTTGATCTGTATGGGAAAGATAAGCAACGCCTCAAAGAGTTGGGGCAGACCATAGAACAGATGCGAGTGGCGAAGGCGACCGACAGGAAAGATCGTGAGACCCCGGAGGAACGGCAGGCGCCAGCCGAACCGGAGACTCCTCAGACGGAACAACGCCTGCACCCGGACGAGTTCCGGAAACATCTGGATGATGCTCAGGAGGCGGGAGACGGAACCGGGCGTGCGGGCGAAAATGCGGTCCCGGAGGATCCCGGCATCCCGGCCAAAATGGCGACGCTCACCTTCGTGCGGGTTCTGAAGGCGCAGGGCTTGTATGAAAATGCGCTCACCGTGCTGAATATGATCCAATCGAACGCTGCCGATCAAGAAGAGATGGCACGGGAAAAGCAGGAACTCACTCACCTCCTGGAAACTCAGGAACACTGAATACATCTCGCTCCACATGCCGCCGCT